>JASFLX010000001.1:0-43513 GCA_050117895.1 Desulfobacterales bacterium
TTGTCACGATATTAAACTCGATTTAAATAACATCTCAATAAATTATCGTATTCTGGCAACCCGGTTTAAACATTTCTCCCGAGAGGAAACGGCGGTATCTGTCTTTTCTGCCTGAAGTTAACCAACAGAATGCCTGACACGATCAACAACAGGGCGATAAGAATATTTATCGTGATCGGTTCCCCCAAGATCAGTCCTCCCAGCAAAACTCCTGAAATGGGCATAAAGAAAATAAAAGAATGCAATGCAACGGCACCGTATTTTTGCAGCAGGGTAAGCCATGCGACAAAACAAAAAGAAGCCGTAACAAGGCCCTGGTACAAGAGAGCGCAAAGAACTTTTACGTTAACATGGGTTATCATAACGTCGTCCCAAACAAATCCTTCAAGAAAAAACAAAGGCGCCGAAAACATCATTGGATAAAGGACCAAATGAAACGGTTTAAAAGCGTGAATAATCCTTTTGGTATAGACTGCGCTGCAGGACCAGAGAGAAGCGGCAGCAAGGATTATTAAATCGCCGATCTGGAAGTCGGTTGTGACTCCCTTTTTTTCCAGAAATACAAAAACCACACCGGCAAATCCAAGCATAATACCCAAGGTTTTTCGTTGAGTCATCCGGTCTCCGGGAATGAAATAATGTGCCAGAAAAAGTGTAAAAAAGGGCTGTAAATTAACCATCAAGGTTCCCCGGGAAGCATTGGTTTTGCTGAGCCCGAGATAAAACAATGATAGTTGCACGGTAAACACCATTGAGATAATCAGTAGCTGACGAAGCTGCCCGCTCTTAATTTTAAAGGATCTTCCGGTCATTCGAGCCCAAAGAAAAATTGTCGCCGAAGCCATACTGAAACGGAGTCCTGCGGTGGTGAACACCCCCAGTCCGGAAAGACTGATTTTAATAGCGACGGCATTGGCACCGAAAAGGACACACAAGCATACGGTAAAAATTGCGGCTAATAAGGAGAGTTCCTGATTTTGGGGTGTATGGTTGATCATTATCTATATCATTCAATATGAACCGTATCCCCGGGTTTGGGAACCATTGCCGAAAAGCCTTGGTGGTTTAAAAATTTTGCAAACGATAAGGATTGATCTTCTTCACCATGAACCACGGCAATCTTATGGATATGCAAATTAGATTCTTTTAGAAAACGGAACATTTCATTTCTGTCTCCATGGGCGCTGAAACCGCCCAATTTTACTACATGTGCTTTCAACGGATACTCTTTGTTGAGAAATTTCAACAGGGGGGGTGAACCCTTACGACCGGATTTCTCATATTTCGTGCCCTGTTCTAGAATACGACGTCCCAGGGTATTTTGAGCCATATATCCGACGATCAGAATGGTATGTCGAGAATTATGGATTTTATGCCGCAAATGATGCAGAACCCGCCCGGCTTCACACATTCCGGAGGCTGCGATGACGATATGGGGTTTCTGACTGCGATTCAACGCCATTGATTCTTCGACCGAACCGACAAAATGAATCTTGTCAAAGAAAAACGGATTTTGACCTTTTGCCAGAAAGGCTTCATGAGTTTCTCGGTCATAAACTTCAGGATGCTCTCCAAAGACACGGGTAATATTGGTTGCCAGAGGACTGTCCACGAATATTGGTACCGGCCTGACTTCATTGTCGTTATACAGTTCGTGCAGTATGTATAAAAGTTCCTGAGTGCGACCGTATGCAAATGCAGGTATAATAACCGTTCCTTCCCGTTCAACGGTATCCGTAAGAACCTTTTTCAACCCGGGTCTCAAATCTTGCAACGGTTCGTGAACGCGGTTTCCGTAAGTGCTTTCCATAATCATCAGATCGATGTTCCTGTCGGTCTCCTGGAAATGAAGCGCCGGATCTTTTATAATGGGTTTGTCAAATCGACCGATATCACCCGTATAACAGATCGTTCGGGAACGACCGTTTTCAATGACCTTGATTATGGATATGGCGGATCCTAAGATATGTCCGGCTTCGTAAAAAATACAGGTCGAGTCTTTTCCGACGACTGTCGGGTTGCGATAAGGCTGACCTTCAAAGAAACCGAGAGCATGCTTCGCATCTTCAATGGAATAAATAGGACGGACGGGGTCCATGTGATGTTTTTGGATGAGTTCGTTGATTTTTTCAGTGTCGAGTTGATGTGCGTCTTTTTTTAAAATCTTTTTGATATGGTTCAATTCTTTTTTTGAGCCTCTTTTTTTGCCTTGCCGCGTTTTGTTCCGAGATAAAATAGACCTCAAGGCTTTATAATTGAGGTAGTTTGCGTCTGATTCCTGAATGTGAGCTGAATCCATCAGGAGGTATTCGCATGCATCTTGAGTTGCGCGGGTACAGACAATCCGTCCGACAAAAGAGTTTTTCGTCAGTAACGGGATCCGTCCGGAATGATCGATGTGAGCATGCGAAAGGACAAGACTGGTGATGTGTTGTGGAGCAAAAGGCAGTCGTCTGTTTTTCTCCTCTGTTTCTTTGCGACGACCCTGAAACATTCCGCAGTCCAGCAGTATGCGATCATTTTCAGTGGCGATCAGGTGCATAGAACCGGTAACTTCCCGAGCAGCGCCGTAAAACGTTATATCCATCCTTGTTATCTCCTCTAAGTTCTCATTTGATTTGTCCATTCAACATGAAAATCGTTTTTAACAACAGATGCAATGTGTTCATCGAAATAAAAATGTTCTATGAGCCACTTCTGGTTCCGGTAGTCTATTACAAGATGATTATCGTCGACTATCCTTACAATACGGCATTTTGAAAGATCCCTGATACCGGTTCCCGAAGCTTTTAATACCGATTCCTTTGACGTCCAGTAGCGATAAAAAAGGATGAATGGATCTGTGTCAGAAAGTTCCCATTCACGGTCATGGGCGGTTTTTCTGAAAAGAGCCTTTGAACAGGGCCGGATCTTTTCGATATCAATACCGATGGGAGTCGAAGCAATCACGGCCGCCACATATTTGGACTTGTGGGTAAGGGACCAGTAATTCCCGTTAAAAGGCAACGGAACACCTTTTTCATTTTTTTTTAGATTGCGTAATCGGACGTGGCTCTTTTGGGCGGATATTTCAAGGGCTTTTCTGGCATGCTTGCTGAGGAAAGAAACCTTTTTCCTACCGGTAAGGTGTTGTATGTTATCAGGGACAGCGAGAATTACCGGAAAAAGAATTGGTTTCAGGTTTTGGGTTTTCGGACTTGGGGTGGTCTTCATATTAATTCGAATTGTGCTTTTGACTCTGCATCTTGCACTTCAGCCTCAATGCCTCATCATATACCTTATTTTTCGGAAGGCCATAATTTTTAGCTATGATTTTGGAAAGTTCGGATAGTTTGCTTTCTTTTTTCTCCAATGCTTTAATTATCTCGGTTCTAACGGTCTTTACAGAAATTTCTTTGTTCTCTTGACATCCGGTTACGAGAAGCGTGCATTCGCCTTTTATTGCCGATCGCGCATTCAAGCTGTTAAGAATTTCTGATAAGAATCCTCTAATAATTTCTTCGTGTAATTTGGTCATCTCTCTGCAAAGGACACCGTATCTGTCCCCCATAACAGATATGATCTCCTTTAAAAATGTCAAAATGCGCTTTGGCGATTCATAAAATACCATGGTTTTGTTTTCACCGGCAAGGTCATTGAGTTGCTTAAGCCGTTTTGCTTTCTTTTTGGCGGGAAAGCCTATGAAAACAAAGGAATCGGTCGGCAGTCCCGAAACACTGAGAGCGGCAATGGCAGCCGACACACCGGGAATGGGGATGACTCTTATATGGTTAATGACCGCCTCTTTTACCAACCTGTAGCCGGGATCGGATACGGATGGCGTGCCTGCATTTGATACCAGGGCCACTGATGATCCGGCTTTGAGCCTGTTAATAAGATCCGGTGTACGTTCTTTTTCATTATGTTCATGAAAAGAGATCATCCGACATTTGATATGGTGATGTGCCAGGAGCCTGCCGGTATGTCTTGTATCTTCTGCGGCCACAAGATCGACATGCCCGAGGGTATTGAGAGCTCTTATGGTGATATCGTCTCGGTTCCCTATGGGCGTGGCAACAACGTAAAGTATGCCGGGAGTATTGCTGGGTTGTAACGGCAAAAGAAAATCCTCTTTACTCCGGAAAAATAAATTTTGTACTATAATCTAAACAGATTAACACTTACAGCGCAAGTTCTTAATAAGTATTGATTTATGAGTAGGCGAGTTCGAATGCATTTTTAACGATTTCTATATCCGCATTCTTTTCTGTAGAAAGTATGCTGACCACGTCAAATCGCGCTTTGACATTATTCTGTTTTGAGGCTTTTAAATAGTAGAGTGCCACCATGGAAATTTTGCGCTGTTTTTTAGGGGTTACAGCCCATTTGGGATTCCCGAAGCGGCTGGATTTTCTTGCTTTGACCTCGATAAAGACAAGGGTATCCTTTTCTTTTGCAATAATGTCGATCTCGCCCAGCTTGTTACGGTAGTTCTGCTCCAGAATCTTGTATCCGTTCTTTTTAAGGTGCCTGACGGCAATGGACTCACTTTCTTTACCGAATTGCTGCCGTGTATTTAGCATTAATCATGAAACCTTTAATTTTTTGTATCTGGTTACTGTACCCGTTTACGGGTTCGGGATGCGGATGAATCCGTGAACGCTTGCGTTTTTTTGCATCAGTCCAACGAAAAGGTGTCAGGGTTTTTCTATGACCAACCCGTCTTGAAAAATAACAACTGCTGTAATATCCGGCCCAAAATATGTCCACTCTTCCATGGTGGGATTAATGCCAACGATTACGCCACCCGGTGCAAATACATCGATCTGGGGCTGATTCACTATTTCTGTTAAATCAGGGTATCCCATTTTACGGATAACATCTCTTTTCTTATCCCCGATTTCTATTTTTTTCATGTTTCTTTGAAAACTTTCTTTGGTTTCAGACAAAGAATTATCCATGTTTCGTGGGATCCCCCAGGCTTTGATTTCTTCTTTCTCCCGAGCTTCTTTTCTTGATTTTTCAAGATCTTTGGACTTGATATAAATGTCTCCAATTTTGTCAGTATGGATATAGGTTCCGCTTTCATCTTGCCGAAAATCATACTTCCCATTCATACCCGGCGGGATAGATATATCAAAATCATTGGGGTCGATATAATATTCACCCTCTTTGTCTATTGAGATGTAGATTCCACGCTCATCCTTATCAATATAGTAAATTCCACCCGCATACACCATAGCTGGAAAAAGGCATATGAATAACATTGCAAGTAAAAATCTTGAAATTTTCATGTGTCCTGCCCCCTCAAATATAGACTGTTAATCCGATGAGCCTCAGCCATGCCTATCGTGATGATAGGCGGTTGAAAACCTTGTTATATACTGGTTTTAGCCACCCGTAGGCAGTATGATAAGAATTCCCTTTTTGAGAGTGAAATAAGTGAAAAATTAAGGTGGTGTAAGGTAACCGAATGCATCTTAATATATAGTGGAACCGAAGAAAAAAAGCAATCATCATCAGGTAACCGGCGAATTGGGCTCTGATAACAGATACCGGCTGTATTATCAACAAAGCTTTTGTCAGAGAACCGACTTGAGCTGGGCGGCAAATCGGGCTTGATCGAACACCACATCTTCCTTTTTTTGTTGTAAAATTTCCGGCAATTTTTCCACAAAAACTTTTATTTTATCCCTAACTCTACGATAGTGTTCCATGGCCTCCGGCTCACTTTGACTATCTCCGGCTAATCTTGGCGGATCTTCAAAGGCCATGTGAACCACACGGGTTTTGGCAGGAAAGGTCGGACATGTCTTCCGGGCATTATCGCAAAGTGTTATCACAAAATCAAATTTCATATTGACATATTTTGTAATAATAATATTTCTAAGAAAGCAAAGCATCCAAAGAACCAAAGATTTCTAATGACCTTAGGTTCTTGTTTGCAATTCAATCCGGCTTGTATAGGAGAAACGCGTGTCAATGTTAGTAAATGTTTTAAAGTTAATCGCTGTACTGGTGGCTGCTTTATTGGTCGGGAATTGGTTTTTGGGTGAAGTCAAAAAGGCCCGATTTACGGGTAAACCATGGTATCAGCCTTATTTATCTATTCCGGGCTTATTGATAATTCTGGCGTTACTGCTGCCGATTATCGTGTGGATAACAAACAAATGAGTTAAAATCTGTTCTTTCTTTACGAACCTTTTTTATGGTTTTGTATGATGGTGTTGTTGATTATTCATGGAGCTATTGAATCGAAAAGACTCCCCGACATATCCACGGGTATGCCTGCGGTTTTCGCAAACCCTTATGCATCAAGATCTCAGCACATCTCTTCCCAAAAAATCGCTCGACTTAGTTTAAAATAAGATGAATTCGACCGGTTATGAGTTTCTCAATTTTAAGGAACGATGAAAATTTTCTTCCAAAACGCTAACCTCCTTCATCCTTTGAGGATCAAGAAATATTTTATATAATGTTTCGGTCTTATCAATGGGTCTATCCAGCAGTTTCTGCTCGAGTATTGATATTGCTTCAATGGATTTATCGCATACCGGATATCCTTTGTCATCTAGTCTGATCTCAGGTCCAAATGAAACCCTGGAGATATTATTGATATCTACCAGTTTAATATCTCCCTGGTATGTGATGATAAGATTCTCCAGACCGGCAAAGTCAGGAACAATGGATGTTTCCAGGATCATTTTTTTTACGCATTTAATAAAATTTTCGACTCGTTTCTGAAACTTGGCAATAAGACGCTCCGGAGTCATTTTTAGGGAATTGGGTCTGTTTACCCTTATGTCGGCAAAAATATTCCCCAGTTGATTGATGCCAATCGTTTCCCATGGATTCAGAATTTCACCCGCCACATACTCCTGAAGGCCGCAAAGAATGAAATCGCGATTTCCATTCCAGATATAATCCACAATAAATTCGTCAGACTTTGCATAAGAATCGGATGGAAGATATTTTTCGATAATTTTTAACTTCCGTATCTCTTCAAAAACATCTGTTAAAGAGTCGAATCTGGTTCTAAAGATCCTGAGCATTTTTAAAGGCATGGCCCAGGGGAAAAATAGTATTCCGTTTGTTATTTCACCTGTGTTTTGCTTAATAACATCATCCGGGTCGAGCACTTCCATGATTTGGGATCGCAACCCCTGCTTATGGTATTTCCGAAATACGTAGGCTCCCGGTTTTCTGATAAAATTCAATTCGATGATATCTTCATGGCTGATATGGGCTTTATCTCTTATATCTTTTATCATTTCAGGGTATTTTGTTTTGAGGGACTCTTAGAAATATGTTCCATTATTCCATCATTCCAAATGGACACTAACTATTTGAGAGGTTACCCATTATAATAGAAACTTAATTATTAAAAACCCGGTAACCAGAAGAATTGTAAATGCGGTAGCTAGAATGTTAAAGTACTTGTCGATGAAGGATTGAATGCTGGGGCCGAAAATATAAATGAGTCCACCGACCAGAAAAAATCGCGCGGATCGAGATACAATGGATGCAATTAAAAATACCGAAAAGTTGATGTTAAATGCACCGGCTGAAATCGTGAATACCTTGTAAGGTATGGGAGTAAATCCGGCGATTCCCACGGCCCATGCATCATATTTATTATAAAGGACTTCAATGTATTCGACCTTTGGGGTCAGACCGTAAAAGGCTACAATACGGTCCCCGATTGAAGCCATGAACTGCCATCCGATCAGATAGCCGAAGCATCCGCCAAGTACAGATCCGGCCGAGCATATTAATGCATATTTCAAAGAATTTTTAGGAATGGCGACAGCCAGCGCTATAAGCAAAATATCAGGGGGTATGGGAAAAAAAGAAGACTCGCTGAAGGCCAGCAGAAATAATGCCCATGATCCGTAAGGTGTATCTGCCCAGTGGAGCACCCAGTCGTAAAGACGGCGAAGCATAAATTACCCTTTCCATCCATATTCACCCACAAGTTTGACGAACCGGCATCCGCCTAAATTTGTCTTGTGAATGCCTTGTTCATCCTTGTAAAGCTTTATCAGTTCCTGGGAGTAACGGTCTCCTACGGGTATCACCATACGCCCCCCCATAGCAAGCTGGCTCACAAGGGGCTTGGGAATTCCCGGTGAACCTGCGGTAACAATAATACCATCAAAAGGGCTTTCATCCGCCCATCCGGAAGTGCCGTCGGAATATTTGGTTACAATATTGTGATAATGAAGCTTGTCAAATAGCTTGCGGCTACTTAAATATAGTGAGTGTATTTTCTCGATAGTATAAACGCGAAATACTATTTCTGCTAAAACTGCTGCCTGATATCCTGATCCTGTTCCGATTTCAAGTATCCTGTCTTCTTCGTCCGGCTGCAATGCCTGGGTCATCTCGGCTACAATATACGGCTGTGAGATGGTCTGCTGTTCTCCGATGGGAAGCGGAAAATCACCATAGGCCTGATCTCTTAAGGCTTCACTCACAAAAAGATGCCTCGGGACTTTGCTCATGGCCGCAAGGACCCTGGAATCCGTTACCCCGCGTCCTTGAATCTGCCTTCTAACCATTTCTTCTCGCTGGCGTTCATATTTTATGGAATTTTCATTCAATGTCAAAGGTCTCGAAATTGATACAAAGATTTGAAAGGGTTATATTGTTGGTTTAAATTACGATGCATGATAAATAAATTTTCTATCAAATTAAAAGGGTTAGGTCAAGAATTTAGAATCTGATAGCAGAAAAGAGTGTTTTTCCGGACCCAAGACACATGCCATGTATTCAACGATTTGGTTTGGATTCAGAATTTAGCAATAAAAAACCCTTGATTTATCAACAAAATGTAACATAATTAAGTAAAACCCGTGAAAGAAATAAATCATAAAAAAACAAATTGAAATAACGATTAATAGACACGCGTTGCACCAATCTAACTTTTGTCCATCCATAAATGAGGTTTTTTGTTCAAGATCAAGACATGTGAAAAAAATAACCACCCCGGTACGATCTGCCGGCCCTGTCCCGGCATTTTCACGGGGACCTACGGGGCAGGCAGGCATATGTTTAATATTCCGAGGATTATTTTTTGAGCATAACGCAGAGACTTGTCCGCCTCCGGCGGATTGGGCAAAAAGACCATTTATGGGTGGACACTAACTCGGTGTCAGGATCGGAAAAAGCTATGTGGGCAAATGAATAGTACAAAACATCTGATCTTTGCTAATTTATTAGTGATACTCATCATTAGTCTGGGGGTAGCCGGATATATGATGATCGAAGGGTGGAACCTTTTAGATGCGTTATATATGACCGTCACCACGCTGACCACGGTGGGATATGGCGAAGTACATGAGATGACAAAAATGGGGCAGGTGTTTACTATTATGCTCATCTGTGTCGGCGTTGCCTTCTTTTTGTATGTTGCCGGCGCTGTTGTCCAGTTCATGGTTGAAGGGCGAATCAGAACCATATTAGGGAGAAGAAGATTGGATAAAAAGATTGATCGACTGAAAAACCATTATATTATTTGTGGATATGGGCGTATCGGCAAGGTTCTTTGCAAAATGTTATTAAGAAAGCCCTTTGACCTGATCGTTGTTGAGAAGGATCCGGAGCTTATCCCGGTAATGGACGCAGATAAAATTCTCTATGTGTCAGGTGATGCGACAAATGAAGAAAATTTGCTTAAAGCAGGATTGAATCGTGCGAAAGGGCTGATTGCCGCGCTGGCTACGGATACGGAAAATGTTTTCCTGGTGCTGACAGCCAGACAACTGAACCCCGACCTTTATATTATTGCAAGGGGAAGCAGTAACGAATCTAAGAATAAATTGCATGCCGCAGGCGCCAACAAGGTAGAATTACCATACGATATGGGTGCCGTGAGTATGGCCCAGCGGATCATCCGTCCAACCGTGACCAATTTTCTGGAACTTGCCTTTGCTCACCGACGTAAAGATATTCAGATGGAAGAAATGCCGGTCCACTCTTCCTCTAATCTTGTCAATATCATGCTGAAAGATTCAGGAATCAGGCAACAATTCAACTTGATAATCATTGCGATAAAAAAGCTTGATGGGAATATGCTGTTTAATCCTTCTTTTGAGACGGTTATCGAGGGCGGTGATACCGTAATTGCTGTGGGGCAGGAAAATAATCTTCAACAACTGGAAAAGATATTGAATCCAACAGGACAAGGGCTTGCCTAGTGTCCATCCAGAAATGGTAGATTTTGGTTTCCGGCAAGGCCCGAGCAAGTTTTCAACCTCCCCGAAAACATCACGGGATCTCCGACAGGCATAGCGCGCTATTTCGAGGATTGAAAACGAGCGAGAACGCCGCCGGGGGCCGAAAGATGCCGTTTATGGATGGACACTAGTTAGCGGTTATATTTTGTATATAATTCTTTTTTCGGTAATTATAATATCGACATACTTGTCATGGGATTCCATTTGTATTTGCGGTATGATTTGGTTTTCAAAAGTAAGCGCAACTTTTCTTGTTGTGATCGATAATTTTGGAATAAGCCGGTCGTAATATCCATCACCCGATCCTATTCTCCCCCCTTTTTCATCAAATGCAACACCGGGGATTATTGCGATATCGATACATTCGATGGGCACAACATTACAACGGCTCGAGTCCGGTTCCAGGATGCCTCTGGCCCCGGGAATTAAATCGGTATCCAAGTTATCGATTTTCATCAATTTCATTTCATATTTGGCTGTGTCAAAGGCAGGAAGAATGACAATTTTTTTGTAATTTAAACATCTTTCTAATATCTTTCGCGTATTCACTTCGCTGGTACTGTTTATATAAAGCAATACAATATTTGCTTCTAAAAAGTTGGCAAATTCAAAGAGACGGTTTTCTATCTTTGTAATATTTTTTTCAATTTCGCTGTCGGAAAGTTCATTCAGTTTTTTTGCTATGTTGCTGCGTATTTCATTTTTTGTTTCTCGAATCTCCTCCATAAGTATTCTCCCGGACAGATATTTAGAATATTATTTATTATATACAAATTTTAGCAAATAATGTCAACTAACAATAATCATTGACTATATGGCTTGCCCGTGATAGGACCTCTCTAAAACTTTTTCATAATTTAGATGCCTGCAATATTTTTCTCAACAAGCCGGATCATATGAGATGCAGGCTTTGTCATTTGGCCGAGAGAAGATAGGAATTGTTATGCTGGAAATCAAATTTGTGAGACAGAACCTTCCTGAAATCGAAAAAGCGCTTTCAAGGCGAGGACAAACCGCCGACCTTGAAACTTTTAAACAATGTGATGCCAAACGAAAAGCCATTCTTCTTGAGATTGAAAACCTGAGACATCGCCGGAATGTGGTTTCTGAACAGATAGCGGATATGAAAAAAGATGGCGAGGCTGCAGATGATCTTGTAAATCAGATGCGTGAAGTCGCCGGCAAGATAAAGGCATTGGATCATGGTTTGTCGGAAAGTGAAGATAAAATAAACCAAATCCTTTTCGGATTGCCGAATATACCTCATCAATCGGTCCCTGTGGGAAAGGACAGTTCTGATAATCCTGTTCTAAAACAGATCGGTACACCCCCTGATTTTGATTTTGAGCCCCTGCCTCACTGGACATTAGGTAAAAAACTCAAGATCTTAGATTTCGAGACAGCAGCTAAAATCACCGGAGCCCGCTTTCCGCTCTATTCAGGTAAAGGCGCAAGGCTGGAAAGGGCGCTTATCAATTTCATGCTTGATATTCATACCACAAAACACGGTTATACAGAGATACTGCCGCCCTTTATCGTGAACCGCAACAGCATGACAAACACCGGTCAACTTCCAAAGTTCGAGGAAGACCTTTTCAAGCTTGACGGATGGGATTATTTCCTTGTACCCACGGCTGAAGTTCCGGTAACCAACATCCATAAGGGTGAAATTTTAAATGAAAAAATGTTGCCGATTTTCTACACGGCGTATACCCCCTGTTTTCGTTCGGAAGCAGGCTCCTATGGAAAGGATACCAAAGGGTTGATCCGGCAGCACCAGTTCAACAAGGTGGAACTGGTCAAGTTTACGACGCCGGAAACATCCTATGATGAGCTTGAAACCCTTTTAAATCACGCCGAAACAATTTTAAACATTCTCGGGCTTCCTTATCAGGTTGTTTCTCTTTGTACCGGCGATCTGGGCTTTTCCGCAGCAAAAACTTATGATATTGAAGTCTGGATGCCCGCGCAAAATGTTTACAGAGAGATCTCATCGTGTAGTAATTTTGAGAACTTTCAGGCCAGGCGTGCCAATATCCGGTTTAAACGAAAGGGGAAGAAGGGTACCGAACTTGTACATACCCTCAACGGATCCGGGCTTGCTGTCGGAAGAACGGTGGCCGCAATACTCGAAAATTTTCAGCAGGCGGACGGGTCCGTTTTTATTCCCGAAGCCCTGAAACCTTATATGGGCGGAGTTGAAAAAATATCGTCGTGAAACCAAAAGATTTTCCTAAAGATATTAAATCCTTTATCATTCCGAAACACCAAGGCAAACTCATTTATCGGTGCCTTGGGTGTGCCCGGGAATATGGTATTGATGAACTGCTCTATACCTGTCCGGATTGCGGACAGGTGCTTCTGATATTCGATGTAAATTTTGAACGTTTAAAAAAGATCCCGGGTAGGATATGGCGCAAGATTTTTGATTATCGCAAGATGCTCACCATCCCGGCGTTAAAGGGGATCTATCTTTATCATGAATTTATCGGGCCGGTTATTCCGTTAGAATCTGTAATCTATTTGGGCGAGGGACACACTCCTGTTGTGGAAGCAAACGATTTTCTGCAGGGGAAAGCAAACCTTAAATTTTACTTTAAAAATGACGGCCAGAATCCCAGCGCCTCATTTAAGGACAGGGGGATGGCCAGCGCATTGAGCTATATCAACTATCTGGTTCAAAAAGGTCATACTTCCGATGTGCTTGCCATATGCGCTTCCACCGGGGACACCTCAGCTGCCGCAGCCTTGTATGCATCTTTTCTTCAACCCCATGTTAAATCCGCAGTGCTTCTACCTCATAAGAAGGTGACACCGCAGCAACTTTCTCAGCCTCTGGGAAGTGGCGCCGATGTATTCGAAATGCCGGGTGTGTTTGACGATTGCATGAAGGTTGTTGAAGCCCTGTCGGAAAATTACAATGTTGCACTGTTAAACTCAAAAAATGCCTGGCGTATTCTGGGTCAGGAGTCATATTCATATGAAATCGCACAGGCTTTTGAGTATGACATGGCAAACAAAGTCGTGGTTGTACCGATCGGTAATGCCGGCAATATTACTGCGGTAATCAGCGGGTTTTTAAAATTTTATGAGACCGGTGTGATACGGTCTTTGCCGAAAATATTGGGTGTACAGTCAGAACATGCCAATCCTGTTTACCGGTATTATCTGGAACCTGATGCTAAAAAACGAAAATTTATTCCCGTAACCGTTAAGGCGAGTGTGGCCCAGGCAGCCATGATCGGAAATCCTGTTTCAATGCCGAGAGTGATTCATCTGGTGGAGTTATATAACCGTTTGTCAGGAAGGCAGAATGTCTTTTTTATTGAAGTTAGCGAACAATCCATAATGGACTGGGAACTTCTGGCCAACCGTAATGGACATATCGCCTGTACCCATGGCGGCGAATCTCTTGCCGGTCTGATTGTCGCTCGCAAGAAAAAAATTGTTGGACAAAAGGATGTTGCCATTGTCGATTCAACGGCTCATCCACTAAAATTTTCGGGTTTTCAGGATATGTATTTTGAAAATAGCTTTCCTGAAGAATTCGAAATTTCTCCGAACCCGGATCTTATGAACACCCCTGTTTATGTTTGTCCGGATGATCTTACAAATGTTCCCGCTCCGGGGAAACCGTTGCACAAGGAAGATTTTGAGCGGTTTGTCCAAGGTGTATCCTCAGAGATTGCAAAGATTTTGAGTCTCAAAAAAAGGCAGAAAGAATGAAATTCCAAAGATCATCTTTAGTATTCGTCTTTTTGGTGATACTCATTCCCGCATTCTTTATTTTTCCCGGTTCCGCATACACTGCTTTTTTGTATAAAAGCTATACCATTCGATATGACAGAGGATGGGACATATTATGTGATCCATATGTTGTGAAAAAAAACGACTGGCTTTACAAACTCTTCAGACAAAAAGGAGAAATTTCTCACAGGGATTTCCCGGAATTTTTGAGGATATTCAAACGTATAAATCCACATATTCATGATATAGACAAAATTCGTGCCGGCCAGCATATTATCATCCCATTAAAAAAGTTAAGCCCGGTTTCACTGCCCGGACAATCTTCAGGTGTGGTTACCATTCCATTTGTGACCCTCCCCAACATACCTGAAACCCTTAAAACGTATTCAGCAAAATATACCGTCCAAAAGGGAGATTGCATATCCATTCTTATTTCGGCAACATACGGGGCTTATGGCACAGAACCATATAATCAGGGCATCGAACTGTTCAGACGGATCAATCCCGATGTCAAAAATCTGGATCGTATTTATGCCGGTCAGGATATCCTTATCCCGGATTCGGCTATCTTAGACCAGCCATGGTATCAATCCCTGTTTGACAGTTCGGCAGATAATAACAAACGTCCCGATATGAACGGTTCAATTCTGACTTCTAAGACAACACCGGAGTTTTCTGTTTCCGAAGACAGGGAAGAGCAACAGACGACTCATTTATCAAAAATTTCATCGGTTTTAGATGGGAAACTTATAAATAAGGGAGTGTATTATTTTCCAAGGCCGGGCCGGGAGGATTTTGCGCTCGATCTTTCTAAAATCTCCTTAATGGAATTAAAAAATGGAACCCGCATCCTTTTTCCAATGGACAACACAAATCAGGACCCTGAGCTTGACGTGGTAAAATCCTTTTGGGAAGATGTACATATCGTTCGAGTGACGCCCAACCATTCTATAAAAAATGACTTTGATGCTGTTTTTAAAAGCTTGGGCAAAGATTCTTTAAAAAACCATTTGTCTTTTTCCGATCAAGGCGTCAAGGTTGAAGTCCGGGGGGAATGGATATTTGATAAAATTGCTGAGAAAGGAAAAAGCGTGCGCCATTTTTGTATATCCTTTATTGATCATTCCGGCAAGAAGACTCCCGAATCAATCTTGCGCTACCTGGATCAAAATAATATCGTTTTAAAAGAAATCGTTATGGGTAATAATACTTCCGAACAGAAATCTAATGAGCCGGTTTTTGATAAATCGGCTGAAATTGCGAGCACTATCGATTCTTCAGATCAAAAAACCTTTGTAAAAGATTTGATTATGGCCATTGGATTCACGTACTCCCCCAATGTCAGTATTTCATTTCCGTATTCCGGAGTTCAAGTCAAGACAGTTTCGAATCTTTTCATGGGAAGTGACGGAAACCCGTTTCTTATAGATTTTGGGGATCTTTACGGTGATGCGGTTTCTGCCATTGAAAAAACCGGCTTTACCGTCATCCAGATAAAAAGTGATGATAATTATCCTGTGATCATACAAAAGATCCTTGACGCCATGGACGTTTCTTATACCCATAATCCAACTTTCCTTGCAGCCAAAAGACCTGCTATCTACAATACCGTTTTGACGATACCCGGTTTTCTGGTTACCGGTGCGGGAAAACCAAGAATTCTTCTTTCTTTTGCTACCCCGCATCGTGCGATAATTCACTTTTTAACAAATCAAGGGGTTAAGATCAGTGTGATCGAACCGTCTAAAGCCAATGTAACCTCTCAAAAAATGGTTGAGCCAACAGGTGATAAAATGTAACATAATTGGTTAGTTGACCAGGTTAGTGAGCTTAAAAAAAAACACCCAACGTATCATTAAGGTTAAAAAAATGAGAACATATCGATTTGTTCAGCCGCTAGTTTTAATTTTGATATTCGGCGTTATTTCGTGTGCGGCAAATTTGGAAATGCAAAAAAAACAGGCCAAAGCTTCAAGGAGTTTCGGCGAAGCACATTACCGGCAGGGAAATTATCCTGGCGCGTTAGGAGAATTTCTTAAATCAGAAAAACTTTATCCGAGCGATCCTTTTCTTCAAAATGACCTGGGCCTTACTTACATGGCCATGGGAAAAATGGATCTTGCCGTCAAACATTTCCAAAAGGCCATTGAAATTAAACCCGATTACGCTCCTGCCATAAATAACTTAGGAACCGCTTATCTAAACAAGAAAGAATGGGATGCAGCCATCAGATATTTCAAGGAGGTTAGCGAAAACCTTCTGTATGCGACGCCTCATTTTGCCTTTTCTAATCTGGGATGGGCCTACTACAACAAGAAAGAGTATGAGCTTGCTGAAAAATTCTATCTTAAGGCCCTTGAAATTAATCCCGAGTTTATCACTGCGCGGGTCGGTCTCGGCAAGACGTATACTGCGATGGGCAGGAGTTCAGAGGCAGTAGCCACACTTGAAAAAGCGGTTCAAGATTATCCGCGTTTGGGTCAATTATATTTCGATCTGGCCCGGGCCTACACTTTATCGGGTGAATATGAAAAGGCTCTTGAAGCTTATGAAAAAGTGGCTGAATTTTCTCCGGACAGTGCCCTTTCCCGGGAAGCGGAAAGAGAAGCTCGAAAAATAATGAGATTTCGGAAGTGAAAAATTTTACATCTGGGTTTTTATATTGCGTTGTTCAAGCTGAACGATTCTGGGAGTAATAAAAATCAGCAGCTCGTCCAGCTGGTCTTCTTTGGAATTTGTTTTAAAGAGCCACCCGAGAACCGGT
Organism: Desulfobacterales bacterium; assembly: GCA_050117895.1. Lineage (GTDB taxonomy): Bacteria > Desulfobacterota > Desulfobacteria > Desulfobacterales > UBA11574 > S5133MH16. The sequence continues at coordinate 16,729 of JASFLX010000001.1, forward strand.
ATTTTCATCAGTCCCGGAATCCCGCTTTCATCTCTGTCTGTTCTTGTCTTGCGAATACCGCCGATGATCACCGTATCCCCGTCATTGACCAGAAGTTCGGTATTGGCTTCCTTGGTGGTAAATGACAACTCATTATTAATAACCGCACCGACTTCATTGTTTTTTACTGAAATTTCCATCGTAATGCGGTCATCAGGGGTAACATGCGGCGTAACTTCCAGCTCAAGGGCGATGTCTTCTAGCTCAACGGTCGTATTTCCATCCGCATCCAGCTTGGTATACGGGTATCTTAAACCCTGTATGATACTCGCCTGGGTATTGTCGAGTGCTAAAATTTTAGGGGTTGAAATTATCTTTACCTGTCCCTCACTTTCAGCGGCCTCTATGGTAGCCCCCAAGGTCCATGGCGAGCCGGTGAGCTTGCTGAAATTAATGCCCAAACTTCCGAGGCTGGATACCGGCGGATTGGTTGCCGTAAAGGAAAAATCACGGGTATATTTGCTGCCGACCGGACCATAAGTTCCTGACAGGGTGACGCCAAGCTCCCTTGAAAAGTTATTGCTGGCTTCGACAATTCTGGCTTCGATGAGAACCTGTGGGGTTACCCGGTCAAGTTTTTGAACGATTTCCTTGGCCCGTTTAATGGATCGCGCCACATCCGACATGACGATCATGTTGTTTGTTTTATCAATGCTAACCTTGCCACGTTCGGGGTTGAATTTACTATTTCCCTGATCATTCGTAAATTTTCCGTCTTCCACAAGATGTTTGCCGATATCAATGGCATCAACATAGGAGATACGCATAAATACGGTGATCAGTTCTTCCTGATTTTCGGCTTCCCGCTTTGCTGACAATTTTTCTTTTCTTTCCTCTTCTTCCTGTGCCAGAGTTTTAAGGGTAGCCACCCGTATGATGCCTTCTTCATATACCAAACCCAGCTTGTTCATCTTCAGGACCAAAGCCAGAACCTGGTCCCACGGTATGGGTTTTTCAAGGCTCAACGTAACCTCACCGGTTACATCCTTGTCAATGGCAAAGTTTTCTCCGCTGACTTCCCGTATAATTCGAAATACGTTTTTAATATTGGTTCTAAAAAAATCAACCGCGATTTTTTCCCCGATATATTTCTTTTCACTCTCCGTTCGATAAAAATTCAAAGATCTTCTTATACCCGTAACGGCATCGGTGGCTTTTTGGCGCTCGGTATCATAAGCAGCACCCAAAGAGGCTTTTTCTGGTTTTGCTCCTGTAGGAGCAACCGGCTGGGTCATCACTTTTTTCCATGGTGGAAGCTTGGCTTTATCAAAAGGCCTGGGAGATATTGAAGACGCTTCAAAATGGAGCAACAGAAGACTATCCGTCTGTTCCACAAAATAGGGTACGGATTCTCTCAATTCAATGGTAACCAGAGAAGTCTCTTTCATGGCCGGTGACTGAACTGGTGTAATACGATCAACAGCGCTGTGAAACCGTGTGGTCACCAATGGACGCTGGCGATATTCCGGAAGCCTTGTATTATAAAGACAAAGCAGGAGTTTTTTATCATCGATTTTTTTTAAGTCGTATGTGATCGGTATTGTAGTCCCGATAATAATTGTCGATTTGCCGCCTTCTTCACCTGAAAAATCTATCCGGTTAATCCAGGCGGGTTTGTCTTTTTTAATTTGAGGGGTAACCGTTTTATTGACCGTGGTTTTGGCATCTAATTTTTTCTGTTCAGACGCGGCCGGCTGTTCCTTGGCATTTTGCGATGTATCGCTCGATGTTTCTTTGATCTTTAATTTCGCATCGGTAGAAACCGAAACTCCGGATTCTTTATTGAATGATATTTTAAGACCCGTATCTTCTCTGTTTACTTCATAAGAAGCATCTTTTTTCAATAATATTTCAACACGGGATGTATGCCCTTTGGTTGTTAATTCAGAAGAATTGATTGAACTTACAATTTCACTGTCCGGCACATAGGAAGTATTGATATCGCCCAGAACCGTCTCAGGGAAATAAAGTAAAACCCCCAGGGGGAAAGTTTGTTTGACCGATGTATAGGTAAGCAGCCGGTTCCCTCTGATCCAGATAGTAGAAGATGTTAAATCCTCGCTGGCACTTATGCCGGTTATATGCTTGGGCTCAAAAGCTTGGCCTGCATCCTTTTTTGTTTCTTTAACCGCCATGGTGTTAGACGCACACCCAGCCAAAACCGCCATCAACATTCCCAAAAAGAAGATAATAGCTCCAATCTTTGACCATCTTTTGATGTTACCATTCATGTTATTCTTCTCCAGGAGGTTTCAATTCTATTTCTTTTTTACGGATAGAAATTTTGCCGTAAATATCTTCAACCTCTTCCTCAACAATGATTTTATTCGGTAATATATTTATTACCCTGCCTGCGTTTGTCCCGATGTAAGTTCCTTTCTTTACTATGTACCCCTTCCCGGAATCCTCTTCAACCAGGGCTTTGTTTCCGCTCGGAGCGCGTAATATTGCGACAAGTTTAAGCTGGCTTAAATCGAGTTTTTCAAGGGGTGTGAGCAGCCTGCGCCGAACTGCTTTTCTATGCTTCACCGGTAAAGCCACGGGTTTTTCTCTGATCAATGGTTTAAATGGATCCAGTTTTCCTTTGGAGTTGTAAAAGTCGTTTATTTCGGACGGTTCGATTTTTTCGATCGTCTTGGATACCGAAGCCATCCGTTTTTCTTTTAAATCACCAACCTCGCCCTTTGAAATATCCGGTGAAATTTTTGCTTTGGGCTTGGTCGTTACTTGTTTTGACTCATCTTTCTTGTCAATAATGATTTTTTTGGTGATCTTCCTGGACTTCGGGGGCGGCTCAGCTTTTTTATCACAACCCACCCAAAGGGAATATATGCAAATGAAACAAATGAAACTGCCGATTATGACTATTTTATTATCCATGACTCAGGGTTTTATTTCTTCTTTTTTTTCTTATCCTTTGTTTCGGGCTTCGTTTCCACAAACCGATAAGTAACAGCGGTGCATTTTGTGTCCAGTTGATTACTTTCTTTTGTTGCGGTCATCTTAATGTTGTCTATATTAACAATCCTATGTAACCTCGAAACCTTGTCGAAGAAAAGAGCGGTTTTATGATAGCTGCCCGTAACTAGTATTGATACAGGAATTTCCGCATAGAATTCTTTGATCTGCTCTTTTTTCGGCTCAAATAACAAAAATTCCAGACCGGCATCATGACCGGATCGGGAAATGCTTGACAGCAAAGAAGGTATTTCTTTTTTTTCGGGGAGTTTTTTCACGGCCACTTTAAAATCCGTTTCTGCCTTTTTGAATTTGTCCTGTAAATGCTTAAGCTCTTTTGCCTTTGCTTTTGCCTTGACAAGTTTTGTTTCCAGAGTTTCATGTTCGGATTTCAATTGGTCAATTTTTTTTACTTTCGGCTGATAAAAAAAATAGAAAAAAGGCCCCACAAGTATTAAAAAAATCCCAAAACATATCAAAATCCGATATAGTTTTGGAAGCTTTCCGATTTTATCAGTCTTTTCTAATAAAAGATTCTTTACTTTCGAAATATCGATCTTCTTCATTTTTTTTTGCCCTGCCCGGAGCAATTTTTATTTTTGACTTTTCGATTGATTCAAAGAAATCTTACTGCAAGTAATTGCAAAGCTTTTTAAGTTTAATTTACTTATTTTCTTTTGTTCAAGCCTTTTCAGGTTTACCTTTTTATAAAGTTTTGAATTTTCTAAACGGGTCATAAAATCAGCTACGGTTTTATTATCCATGGCAATACCTTTGATGTCGATATTGTCCCCTTTTGCCTGGAAATCAATGAACCATAATCGCTTACCAGACTCGTTATCATTATCTGACAATGTATCCGATCCGGAATTTGACGTGCTCTCAGCAACCATCTTGGTCATGTTATCAAGCAGAAAGAAGGCATCTTTTCGTTTTTTCTCAAGATTTTTAATCACTTTGGTCTTTTTCTCTAAATTGTTTAAATCTTTTTTTATTCTATCAACTTCCTTTGCTTGGCTTTCAATTTTGGCCAACATTTTTTTCTTGTTTGCTATCTTTGTATTTAAACCATCGATTCTTTTTTGCAAACTTATATTATAACCGACCAAGATGACAACAACAAATAGAAAAGATAAGAAAAATATACTCATCTGTTTACGAATGTTTTCTTTTTCACGTATTTCTCGATAAGGTATCAGATTTATTCGTATCATTTGTCACCAATTTTTCTTAATGCAAGACCCATACATATCGCAGCCTGGGGAGCCATCTGTTCAAGATAAGAAGAATCAAAACGGTCACTGTCGATGGATAAGTTTTGAAAAGGATTTATAATTTCGACGTCGCTTGAGGTTTCCACAGCCAAGAGTTGTCGAAACTCCTCAATGTTGGCCCCGCCGCCGCTAAGAATAATCTTTGTTATTTGATCTTCGGGGAATGTCGAGTAAAAGAAATCGAGAGCGCGTTTTATTTCAGTACACCAGTCGGTTACCACTGATGAAACAATGCCATTCAGATCTTCGTGGGGAATAATGTCTGGTTTCTCGCCAAGCTTAATCTCTTCGGCTTCCGTTAAAGAACATTCTACAAGGGAAGCAATTTTTTCGTTTATCTGTCCGCATCCCAGCGAAACATCGCGCATGAATACAGAAGTGTTATCTTTCATGATGTTCAATGATGTCTTGCTGGCTCCAATATCAATAAGGGCTATATTTTCATCTCCCGGATCATAATTAAATTCAAAAATATTTTGGAGGGCAAACGCATCAACATCTATTATGCAGGTATTAAGTCCGGTCATTCGGACCAGATTGATATATTCGTTAACCATTTCCTTTTTGGCCGCAACCAGAAGAACACTCATTTGATTTGGGTTGTGTTCGCTTTCCCCGAGTATTTGGAAATCTAGATTAACATCGCTTATATCAAACGGAATGTACTGTTCCGCTTCAAAATGGATCGATCCCTGTAACTCTTCTTCGCTCATATTCTGAACATTGATCTTTTTGACAATTACCGAGTATCCTCCGATGGAGATGGCTACATTTTTTTCTTTGAGCTTCGATTCCTTGAAGATTTTACGGATAGATTCAGAAACAGTTTCAGGATCTTTAACAGCACCCTCTTCGATGAGTCCCGGTTCAATATCAATCGTGTGGAAACCTTTTAAGATATGCTTTGTTTTTTTATCAACTATTTCGGAAATCTTTATAGTTCTTGAACCGATATCAAGGCCGATAAGATGAGTTTTTTTTCCAAAAATCATGATATACTATTCATCACCAAATATTTTGTTTTTGTCAGAAAGGCTGAAACCAAGGGCCAGAATGATTTTTCGTTGAGTTTCCAAGCGGCAAGGCATGCCTTTTTCTATGCGTGCAATCGTAATAGGAGACACCTTTGCCTTCCTGGCAAGTTCGGTTTTGCTCATCAGTAAAGATTCTCTAATTTTCTTTACAGAATTACCTTTCATTCAATACCCTATAAAAAGAATAATAGTTAAATTTGTAATATCGGTAAAAAGTATAATTTAATTAATAAATTTTGATTTTAAAACAATGTTACCTTAAATTATAACTAATTTCAAGAACTTTTATATATAATTATAGTTAAATTTAAATTAATTGCTTTATTTTGTGGTTTGCTTAATTAAATGACTATATATAGTATGATATAAGAACGTTAAAATATAAACAATATAATAATACTATCTAAACATAGGGTTAGATGCCACAAAATTGACCGGTTCTATTTTTTATTGAAGATGTCCATGACCTGCATTTTTTTCAACGATTCATCACACCTCATACTATCGTCAGCATTTAAGAATCTAAACGCGCAAATTGTGACCGTTCAAGTTATATATTGTCAATGGTAATAAAGCATTACCTTGACTTTCATGATCAGGTTCCATATATGATAGTTTTGTAAAAACTCAAATAACGACCTTTTACGAATTTATCAAATATATCAATTCCAATCTGAATGATTAACCTTATTTATGAGCATCCATTCATCAGAAGAAAAAGTCAAGCCGTTTAGACTGGTAAAATACTTTACGTTTACAAGCCTTACGGTAATATTTATTGGGACATTGCTCCTCTCTTTTCTTAACACCCACCTGGCAAGGACCATGCAGCAAAAAAAAAGTGAAGATTACGCCAAGCTTCTCATAGAAAATCTGAACCATCAAGTCTTTTTGCAGTTCATAATTCCCGTTGCACTGAAATTTGGAAAGATTCAGCTCAGTGACAAAAAACAGTTCGAACGCATGGACAAGGTCGTCAGAAGTACACTTCACAGCTTCAAAATCGATATGGTAAACATTTTCGATATAAATAATACCATTTCTTATAGCTTTGACCTATCGGTGATCGGCAAAAAAGATGTCGGAGGTAAAGGCTATCAGGATGCAATTTCCGGCAAGTCCACTTCAAAACTTTTTCAAAGGGGAAATTGGTTCGAGATACTTCTGGGATTTTCGCCTCACAGCAAATTAATTACTTTTGCGCCGCTACGCGCGGAGCGGCCGCTTTCACGTATATCCGGCCCGGTACTCGGTGTTGTTGAAATCGTACAGGATTTAACGGAAGATTATAAAGCGATTTTTACTTTCCAGATAAGAATTATTAGTGCTTGCACCGTGGTCATGGGCGCTCTTTTTTTAGTGCTTCTATATGTTGTCAAGAGAGGCGAAGCTATCATTGAACAGCGCGCTTTGGAAAGAATACGGCTAAAAGAACGGTTAAGTCGTGCGGAACATTTATCTTCTCTGGGTGAAATGGTGGCGGGAATCTCTCATGAAATCCGTAACCCGCTGGGTATTATTATGAGTTCCTCCGAGCTTTTGAAGAAAAAGATGGCCGACTACGATCCTTCAAATCCGATCCCAAATATAATCATTGAAGAATCTTCCCGATTGAACAATATCATAACAGATTTTTTGAATTTTGCGAAACCCAAAACCCCGACTTTGACATTGTGTAAAATCGAGGATATTATTGAAAAAAACATAACCTTCCTGGCATCACAGATTAAAGAGGAAGGATATGCTATTGATAAACATTATGATAATAATCTTCCGGAAATAACCGCCGATCCTGATATGTTGTATCAGGCATTCCTTAACATTTTAATCAATGCCATGCAAGCCATGCCACAACGCGGTAAAATTAATGTAAAAATCTGTTCCAGTGATAATGCTGTGGAAATATTTTTTGAAGATCAGGGGGAAGGTATCGCAGAAGATATTTTAGAAAAGATATGGGATCCTTTTTTCACCACCAAGTCAAAAGGGACCGGCCTGGGACTTGGTATTGTAAAAAATATTATCGAATCTCACGGTGGAAGCGTACAGATCAGTAACCGATCGGTATCCGGAGCCAAAGTGACCGTAAAATTACCCGTAGAGCAGGGAGTATAATTATGGAGACGGTCCTGATTGTAGATGATGAAAAAAATTATCCGCTGATATTAGGTGCGGTTCTCGAAGAAGAAGGTTTTGAAACCTTCGCGGCCAACAGCGGAGCTGAAGCGCTTGAAATACTGAAAAACACCGACGTTGACCTGGTACTCACAGATATGAAAATGCCGTCAATGGACGGTATGGAACTTTTGGAGAAAATCAAAGCCAAAGATGAGGAACTTCCGGTCATTATGATGACGGCTCACGGTACGGTGGATAAGGCCGTGGAGGCGATGCAGAAAGGCGCCTACAGCTACATCCTCAAACCCTTCGACAACGACAGGTTGATTCTTTATGTGAACAAGGCCGTTTCCGTGTATCGGGTAATCAAAGAGAACCGGCACCTGAGGAATGCTGTGGGATTACAATATAGTTTCGGAAATATCATCGGAAAAAGTAAAGTGATGCAGGATGTTTTCGATACTATCCGGAAAGTCGCGCCCACCACAGCTACGGTTTTGATTGAAGGTGGAAGCGGCACCGGAAAGGAACTGGTCGCAAAATCCATTCATTTTAACAGTCTGCGGCGAGATAAGCCCTTTATTGCTGTGAACTGCAGCGCACTTGCCGAATCTCTCCTCGAAAGCGAACTTTTTGGCCATGAAAAAGGAGCGTTCACCGGTGCCGTGGCCATGAAGAAAGGCCGTTTTGAACTGGCCGACGGCGGGACCCTTTTTCTTGATGAAATAAGCGAGCTGTCGCAAAGTCTTCAGGTAAAACTGTTACGGATTCTTCAGGAAAAAGTTTTCGAAAGGGTTGGGGGGGTTAGACCGATTTCGGTCGACATTCGTATTATTGCCGCTACAAACAAAAATCTCAAAGAAGAGATGGAACAGGGACGATTCAGAGAGGACCTCTATTATCGATTGAATGTGGTCCATATTGTCCTTCCCCTTTTAAGGGAGCGCCAAGAGGATATTCTCCTGCTTGTGGACCACTTTATAAATAAATATGGAAATGAACGAAAATTTGCAGTCTCTGTAACCGGCCTTGATCAGGAGGTCGAACGTCTTTTTTACGATTACAGTTGGCCCGGAAATGTTCGTGAACTGGAAAATGTCATTGAACGGGCAATGATCATGTGCCCCGGCGAAGTTATTAGGCTTTCTGACCTTCCGAAAGATTTTAAGGGCAATGTAAAAGATGCCCAGTTTCTTGACAGTATACCAATTGATGCAAAATTATCCGAAACCGTTACAACAATAGAAAAAATGATGATTAAAAGGGCTTTGAAACTGACAAATAATGTTCAATCAAAAGCTGCCGAACTCCTTGGAATCGGGAAAAGCGGATTTAATAAAAAAATAAATAAATATCGAATTTATTAAGTTGGTTTTAAAAATTAAAAGCAACCGTTTTATTCTTATTATTTCGTTAGTAATGTATAGAATACACCTTGGGTTTCCATTTGGAAACCATTCGGTATCCAAACGGAAACCTTTTATGGGTCATATTTTAGTTTCCTTGGATGTTTTTTTTATGAGTTGGATTTTCAACTTATTTTCAACTCGTTGAAAATTCATACGATATGATATTTTATGGATTATATTTATTTTTTTAAAAAATATGGCAAGCAAATTGCATAACTAATTTTCAACCTAATAATTTCTTCATCTGTTTTCTTCCTTAATGACTAATCGGAAACGTTCCGATTAGTCATTTTTTTTGAAATGCGCACAGAAGTGGTTTCAAAGCCTTCAATCAGGTTCAAAGTCAAGGCGGACCGAGGGGTTCAAACATAGGAATATATTTAATATTTCAAGTATTGAATCCTTCGGTCCAACACAGAAATTGGGCCTGAGGGGAGGTTTTGAAACCACTTCTACCCTGTTACTCTTTCTTTTATAATCTCAACATACATGGAGCCGGAATGATCAGATAGGATTTTCTTAAAGGCACTTATACTCTTATCATGATCGCCCATGGCAGCATAAAGCTCTCCCAAGTTGAAAAGAGCCTCGTCCTTGATGGTATAATCCGGCGCTGAAGCAATGGCTTCAAAATAACTGACTGCGGTTTTAAAATCTTTTTTTGCTTTATAAGAGTAGCCCAGCCCGTTTAAGCTTAAGTTTTTTATAAACATTTCGTCATTAAAATTTATTAGCGATTTTTTGTAAAGCTCTATTGCCTTGTCGTAATTTTTGGCGGTGTAACACATATTCGCATAAATAAAACTGGCCAGTTTACTCCCGTCTCTTTTTGAATATTTATCCATAATAAGCTGCAAATCATTTTCCACATCAAAGAAGGCTTTTTCCGGAGTGCTGGTTTTCAATTTTGTCTGGTAGTTGATGATTACCTGCTGAAGCAAAGCAAAGGCTTTATCTTCGGATTTTTTTATAAAATACACCATTCCGATAATAATGATACTTATGATAACCATAACGCCCAAAGCGCTTGAAAAAATCAGCTTATATTCAGAGATAAATTCAAATAATTTTGCCCAAAAGCTTATAAACTCATCGGGTTCACTCAGGTCTCTTTTCCGGGATCGGGACACCCTTTTTTTCGCCATGATTCCTCCAATATTTTTTTATTCTCTGCCATCCTTGCTCCGGGATGTTTGCTCCGACGACCTGACATACTTCATAACCACATGCAGACCCGAGGTTACCGCATTGTTCAAGGCTATAACCGTTAACCAGTCCAAACAGAAAACCCGACGCCCATAGGTCTCCGGCTCCTGTGGTATCAACAGCAGGGTCGAGTGACATGGGTTCAATCTTTATAATTTTGCCGGCATGGGAAATGTAACTTCCCCGTTCTCCCACTTTAAGTGCTGCAATAAGCGTGTGTTCCGAAAGAGAGGCGACCGCTTTTATTTCATCCGAGTATCCTGTAAATGCCAGTGCTTCATCCTCATTGGCAAGCAAAATATCAACAAAATTTTTTACAATTTTTTTAAGAAGAACTTTGGACTCCTCAACAACCGTAAAACTGGCAAGGTCTAAAGATACCAGTGCTCCGGCCTCTTTCGCGGCATTTAAGGCGGCAAGTATCAGATCTTCGTTAAAAAGAAGATATCCTTCGATATGTACAATTGCCGCATTTTCAAAGCATCTTTTTGTGATTTCTTGGGGTTGTGTTTCTGAAGACGCACCCAGGAATGTAAACATGGAACGCTGTGCATCGTGAGTGATAATGGAAAGGACTCTTCCGGTGAATGAAGATGATGTAAAAAGCACGGGATCGACATTGTTTTTTCTTAAATTTGTTTCAAAAAACTTTCCTATTTTACCTTTGCCTCTTTTTCCGACAAAGCGGGCATGTCCACCGAGTTTTGCAATACCTATAACCGTGTTGCAGGCAGACCCCCCCGGAACCATCGTCGGTTTTTTGGATGCTTGTGACACTGTCAGCTCTATGAACTCTTTGTCAACATATTTCATCCCACCCTTTATCGCACCGGTTTTCTGCAAAAATTCATCGCTTTCACGTGCAAGAATATCCACAAGAGCCGATCCAACTCCCACAACTAACTTTCTTTGCTTTAATTTCTGACCGGTAAACATTATGTTATCTTTTGTACTAACTTAATGCTCTGATTCGTAAATACAGTAACGTATTTTATAACAGGTCACCGCATTCAACATAGCGATTGATCATAAAAGTGACTAAAATGAATAAACCAACTATTATACGTAATCGTATTTAAGAATGCGTGTACTTAGCAATCGATAATAGTTTTGAGTTATCAAAAAAATCGAACATGTTACCAGACCAGAGACTTATGGATCCACCCCTTGTCTCCATCAGCATGCTGACCGTAAATCCAGCTCCCTTTGCGTTTGATAACCATAAACGGAATTCCCTTTTCAACCGTGAATACGATCGCAAAACCGGTGCCCGGACCCGATCGAATATTGCAATTTTCTTTTTTTGTAATAAAAGATGGAATATTACGGACAAGCGGTTTATAAATCCACCCCTCATCTCCCTCAAAATCTCTAAAATGATACCATTGACCGGACTTTTTTATAATATTCAGGGGGTGGTATTTTTCGATTTCCCATAAGATGTCATAATTTTCTCCGGGTCCGGAACGTACATTGGCCACTGAAACCGCAACGGCCAATCGTTCAGCCCAAGCCGCGCTGCTGAATAATAACAGCAGAATCGTTATCATCAATGAACAATGTTTCATTTTTAAAGATAACGCCCTTTCGGATTTTATTAAGACTGTCTTTTTACATTCAACAATTGAACGATCATTGAACCAAAAGTCAATGGAATTCTTCATTAGAAATCCGGGACATACCGGTTACAGAAACATAAACCTGCGTTTTCGGCGGTCGAGTCGGTCAACCCCTTCTTCCCTTGCCGCCTCCAAGGCCGTTTTATAATCCTTTTGTGAAAGATAATCGGAAAGTTCCTTTATTTCTGCGGCTCTACCGCAGGGCCTGTACTGGGGCATTATATTTACATAAGTGTTGGATGAAATTTTATTTGCAATAAATCTCATTATTTCGCGTGTTCCTGCAAGTCCATGGGGTAACACAAGGTGCCGTACCAAAAGCCCCCGCCTGGCTATACCCGATTCATCGGTAATAAGATCACCGACCTGCCGGTGCATTTCAACAAGCGCTTTTCGGGCGACCTCCGGGTAATCTTGGGCGTCGCAAACGGTTTTTGAAATTTCAGGATCCCAAAATTTGAAATCCGGCATATAGATATCAAATACCCCTTCAAGCAGTTTCAGGGTTTCAACACGGTCATACCCCCCCGTGTTATAAACCAGGGGAACCGAAAGACCGTGATCGACGGCTATTTCAACAGCGGTAAGGATTTGGGGCACAACATGGGATGGGGTAACGAAATTAATGTTGTGGCATCCTGCATTTTGTAAATGGAGCATGATACCGGCAAGGTTTTCATTGGATGTCTGTTCACCATGACCCAGGTGGCTGATATCGTAATTCTGGCAGAAGATGCACAACAGATTGCAGTGGGTAAAAAAAATGGTGCCGGATCCATGGGTGCCCACCAGAGGGTCCTCTTCTCCAAAATGAGCATTAAAGCTTGAAACATATGCTTTTTCACCGGTTTTGCATATACCGGTTTCACCGGATAGGCGATTTACCTTGCATTTTCGGGGGCAAAGGGTGCAGGAGTTCAAAATTTTATACGCTTTTTCAATCTTTTCCGAAAGCAATCCCTTTTTAGAAGTTTCAATATAGGCGGGTTTAAAAAGCGACATATGTTATAGCTTCCTTCTGGGATGATTAAAATTGCCCATAATATGGTTTTAAAAAATATCCCATATTTTTTCCTTCCCGTATGCCTGGTTTCAGGTGTCAGGTGTCAGTGCCTCTGTCCGTCATTCCTGACACCTGACACCTGAAACCTTAAGCCAGCAGAATGGTTCCCCCCTGATATATGCAAAAAGCAACTATCCACGCAAGGGATGTACTATAAACAACGCTGAAAATCATCCATTTATAGGAACCGGTCTCACGTCTGATGGCAGCGACTGTTGCAAGACACGGCATATATAAAAGTACAAAAGCCATCATTGCAAGAGCCCCCAGAGGTGTCATGCCGGAGGATAACAGTGCGTTTTGGAGTGCTGCCGAATCTTCTGTTTGATCCGTAGCATAAAGTATTCCCATGGTACTTACAACAATTTCTTTGGCAACAAAACCGGTAAGAAGAGCGATACTGCCGCGCCAGTCGATACCGATGGGTGCAAACACGGGCGCAAGCAATTTTCCTATATTGCCCATAAAAGATTTTTCCGCTTTTTCAGCCTTCTTTGCTTTTATGAGCTCTGCAACCGCAACGTCCCGTTTTTTTGCGAGCAGCTTTTTGTCAAATTCGTGGGCGGTTTCAATTTCGGCGTTATAAGATGCCTTGACCGCTGAAATTTCCGAGTTATAGTCCGATGAATATGATATGTTATGAGGAAATGCCGACAGAATCCATACCACAATCGAACCCACAAGGATAACGCCTCCCATCTTTTTTAAAAAGATCTTGCTTCGATCCCACATATGAATCAACAGGCTTTTGATCATCGGGGCTCTGTAGGGCGGAAGTTCCATGACAAACGGTGCATCAGCACCTCTTAAAAGGGTGGATCGGAAAAGGCGGCCGGTGACAATGGAGAGTATAATCCCCGCCAGGTATATGCCGAAGATAACGGTCCCGGCCCTGGCACCGAAGAATGCACCCGCAAGTACAATATAGACCGGCAGTTTTGCCGAGCATGACATAAAAGGGGTGATAAGAATAGTAAGCGTGCGGTCTTTTTCACTTTCAAGGGTGCGGGAGGCCATAATGGCCGGAACATTACACCCGAAACCCATCAACATGGGAATGAAGGATTTGCCGTGAAGTCCGATAAGGTGCATGATCTTGTCCATCAGAAAAGCCGCTCTGGACATGTAGCCGGTATCTTCAAAAATGGCGATACAGAAAAAAAGAATTAAAATATTCGGAAGAAAGATGGCAACGCTCCCCACTCCAGCGATGACGCCGTCCAAAAGGAAATCCTTAAAAAGATTATTCGGGAGAACATGGGCTAAAGATTTTGAAAAAAGGTTAACCCCCATGTCGATCCACTCCATGGGATAGGCGCCCAGTGAAAACGTTAACTGGAACATGGCCCAGATAAAAAAAATAAAGATGGGAAAGCCGACAAATCGGTTGGTAAGAACCAGGTCAATGTTGCGTGAAATATCGACCCGCTGTTTTGTAGAGGTTGTCAGGACTTCTTTGATAATTCCGGCGATAAATCCGTAACGTTCATCTGTCATTACAATTTCCGGATTATCATCGAAACGGTCCACGAGAAAGTCTCGGTGTGTCTGGGCTTCCTGAAGAATCTCCCGGCTGTTTTCTCCGGCCTTGTTGAGAACACGGTTCTTTACAATTTTGTCATCTTCTAAAAGTTTTATGGCTGTCCATCGGGGGTTGTAAGGAATTGGCCCTTCCGTCCAGTTTTCGAGAAAGGACTTTAGACTGGAAATCGAATTTTCAATATCTTTGCTATATTTGACTCTCCGTTTTTTAGGGATCTCATAACTCGATTCTGCAAGTTCTATGGCTTTTTCCAGAAGTGTATCAATGCCCTGGTTTTTGTTTCCGACGGTAAAAACTACAGGTAAATCGAGAAGTTCAGAAAGCTTTTTACCGTCAATTTTGAATCCCCGTGATCGGGCAACGTCTGCCATATTTAGAGCGAACAAAACCTTGCAATCTATCTCTCTGAATTGGGTTGCAAGATAAAGGCTTCGTTCCAGGTTGGATGCGTCGATGATATCGATCACAACATCCGGACGTTCTTCCAGAACAAAGTCACGGGCAATAATTTCTTCTATGGTAAAGGGTGTTAAACTATAGGTTCCGGGAAGATCTATAATTTTTAAATCATATCCGAATTTTTTGACATTGCCTTCTTTTTTTTCAACAGTCACCCCCGGCCAGTTTCCCACCTTCTGCCGGGTGCCGGTCATATTATTAAATATTGTGGTTTTGCCTGAATTAGGATTGCCTGCCAGGGCTATTGAAAGGCGTTTTGGATTCATTATGGATTATCTGAATGCGATATTTTTTCAAAGTTGATACGTCTATTTTACATTATCAACAGTAATTTGTGCAGCTTCTTCAACCCGAAGTGATACATGATACCCCTTTACAATTAACTCTATAGGATCTTTCAGGGGTGCATATTTTTCAACATAGACCTCGGAACCCTTCAGGAGCCCCATTTCGAGAATCCTTCTACGCAGAGCCCCGTTACCTCCGATATGAACGATTCTTGCGGTCTGGTTTTCTTTTATATCGCTTAATAACATGAATAAATCTCCCCGGTTAACTTCTAATAAGCTCCACCAGTATCTTCTTTGCCAGCCCACGCCCAAGAGCGTACCGGTTATAATCTATGGCAACCACCAATTGTCCTTTGTCCAGATTGGTAACTACCTCTATCTTGTCTCCAATTCTCAAACCCATGGATAATAGACGCATACGTGCCGTCGCACCTCCGATAAAATCTTTAATTTCAAACCGTTCACCTTGTTTGGCATTGACAAGCGTCATGAGTTGTTCGCGATCTTTAAGGCATTTGGAACAGATACCGTAGATTTCCATTTTGTGACGGAGCATGTGGAAATTATAGTCCGCAGCAATCTGAATCTGCAAGTTTTCAAGCGCTTCGTTCTCAAACTCAAAAATATTTTTACATTTTGTACAGATCATATGATCATGATGTTTACCCAAATGTCTGTGTTCATAGCGCACTTGTCCATTATTGAAGCTCATTTTTTGTGCAAAACCAAAACGGCACATAAGCTTCAACGTGTCCCGGACAAAATCAGGAGTTAATTCATATCCATTTTCATTAAGAAGCTGAACAAGTTCGGCAACGGTAACGTGTTCCTCGGTCTGAAGAAAAACTTCCAGGATATTGAATCTATCTTCGAAATAATCAATATCTTCTTGTTTAAAAAGCTTTTCGAATTGTTCTTTTTCTTTTTTATGAACTCGTTTCATATGGATTCCTTGCTCAAATAATGTCTAAGTATAAGACGATTACGAGTAAATTACGCGTAAGTTATAACATTAATGCTTAGTCAATGCATTGTCAATAAAGCAACTTCCCGGAAATGAAACAAATATCGTAACTATTCACGGTTTAAATGTTCAGGGTTGGTCGCCCTGGAATTTTTTCATGAACCCTGGCCCAATTTGCCGTTCTCCGCATCGGAAATTCTCCGTCTCATAGAGAAAAAGCATACAACAAATCGCAAAATATTGCCCCTTCCTGTTGGAATTTGCAATTTAGTTGAGAGGTCTTGGCGTTTTTATTAATATAACCGCTCCATGAATAATCCGCAACACCACCGTACAAACTCATGCAAAGGGCTCGTAACGAAAAAACATTGGTTCAATATTTAAATAAATAGACCAAACAGGTAACATTTTTTATCTTTTCATTTCGAATTCATAAAAGCGCTGTTTTTTCGCAACGATCCCTAATGCATTCAAACAGTGCACGATGGTGTTGCGGATCATTCATTCCGCTTAATTTTGAGCTCTAAATGAAAAACTCCCCGATTCCTAAATTTAATTAGTTTCAATTTAGAAATCTATATTGGGGACAAATTCAGTTTCCATCCAGAAATGGTAGATTTTGGCTTCCGGCAAGGCCCGAACGAGTTTTTAACCGCAGGCATAGCGCGCTATGTCGAGGATTGAAAACGAGCGAGAACGCCGCCGGAGGCCGAAAGATGCCGTTTCTGGATGGAAACTAATGTCTGGTCAAACTTCCATATATCCGTAACAGTTTGTCGGGCAGTTCGCGGACGTCAGATATCACATTGTGATGAACATTTCCATAAAGATCATCCAGCTTGGGATCTCCTGCAAAATTAACGGTTATGGCATGAGTATATATGTTTTTCGAACGCGCCTCGAATATGGCTTTTCGTGTATCTTCAATTGCATAATTTTGCTTGTAATCAACATCGTTGGGGAATCCGTCACCTAAAATAATCAATAAACGGACTTTTGAAGAAATCTCTTTAAGTTCACGGGTCGCATGGCGGATGGCGGCCCCCATTCGGGTGCTCCGTTGAGGCGTCATGGCATTAATACGCCGCTTGACAGTATCATCCATATTTTCATCGAGATCTTTTATGCGAAAGTAATCCACTCCCAAGCGTCCGGTTCCGGAAAAACCTGCGATAGCAAAGGCATCTCCCACAACTTCCAGCGCTTCGCAAAAAAGTACGATAGCCTCCTTCTCCACATCCAGAACGGTCGCATTTGAACCCAAAACAGCGTTTGCTGTTGAACGTGACAGATCGACAAGCAGGAGCACGGCAACATCCCGGGTCTGTTTAATGTGTTTGATATACAGCCTGTCCGATGGAATTTTTCCCGCCTTTTTATCTATGGCAAAGTCTAACAGTGCCCGGTAATCGAACTCATCTCCCTCCGTCCATTGTCTTAATCTTATAAGTCCCTCGGGCTTCAACAGTTCAAAAGCATAGCGTATCCTTTTTACCAGGCCCCTGTAATGTTTTAATGTTAACTTATAAAAATCGCTTTCTTTTTCGGTTATAGATTTGTCGAGCACCCTCACATGAGAATGGAGATAATCCTGCAAGTTACAGTCCCATTCTTTGTGCCAGGTAACAATACCGGAAAAATCTTCTTTCTGAAGCACGATCGTGTCGTCAGTGCCGAGGAGTTCGGACAAATCCATCCAGGATAAGTCTATGGAAACTTTTTGTTGGGATAACATATGAGGCCCGTGGTTTTTCCGAAAACATAATATAATTTCTTTCAGGTCCTGATGGGAAACCCTACCGTTGTTTTCCATCAGGCGTTTTTTAATATCCGATGTATAGACTTCAAACCCCTTTTCCACGAGTTGAACCTTTAAGATCCTGGCCAAACGCTCATATTTCCGATTCGCACGGAAAAAAAGATCAGGTCTTAATGTACGGCCAAAGGGTGTTTGCATGGGCTTATAAAATCCCTTAAGTTCTTTTTTATCATATGACGTCTGGTTCAAAAGTCTTTCCATTTCCGGATAAATTCTGACAACAAGTTCCGCGCAGGACTCAACCGTAGAGTTTTCATTTATTCCTGTTTCGAAAGAATCCTTTAACTGCTTGGTATAATTATATATTTTGGCATCCAAGCCAAAATGCTCTTTTTCTGAAATACCCAGGGCAATCCACAGATACAAAAGAAAGACCATGTCAACCGGCTTATGGTTTTTAATCATCCGTTCGGCTTCTCGTTGAAGCACGGGAAGGGTCTGCCTGACCAGGCCCGGATACTGACGGTGCAACATCAATCGGATGCGGCCGTGTTCGAAGATGGTGAACAAATCCGCTGCCAGCGCCGTGACCGGAAAATACGAGAAAAAACGCTCCAGATCAGATAGATCTTCCCCGTTTTGGATGACATCGAATTTTAAATCATAATCTTTTAATTCCGGGATGTCCCGGCATTTTTCCATGGCTTTTTCAAGATCAAAATCGAAGGTGCCAAACTCATAATGTCCGGCTTCAAGTCTTGCAAGGCATTTATATAGGGCTATGTTTTCGGCTTTTTGGGGAAAATGACTGATTTCATCAGGAAGGTATATGAACTTCCCGTCTGAACAGACAAAAATAATTTTATGGGGATCTGTTAGTAATGAATCCGGGAGTAAAGAAAGCGGCCGCACTGAAACTGCAAGGCCGGTTCTGGCCATAAGATAACGGTTCAACTGCTGCCGAACCCGGGAAATATGAATCGTGACCTGCATATCGGTAAAGGTATCGATCCCGAATTTGGATTCCAGTGAAAGAAATTTTTTTGTTAGTTTGGGGTTACGTTTTAATTTTTCGAGCCCCACTGAAACAAAACGACTTAAAGCCTCTTTGGAAAGCAGATCCAGTCCTTTTTCAAGGCCGTCCAGAAAAAAATCGGCCAGGTGACAATCAGCCTTTATCACGCGTCCAAGCTGTTCTGTCTGCCAGGCTCGCTTTGAAGAAGAAAAGGCACGCACGGCCCCGGGCAGGATATGAGCAAAATGCTGGCTCTGGACATAGGACATATCCTGGGAAAAGATATCGCCAAGCAAATCAAGGGTTGCAGATGCGGCTTCAATCTGGTTTCCGTTTAATAATTCCGACAAAACCCTAAGCGGATCTTTCAGGGTATATGTACCTTTGTTCAGCATAATCTCGAGGGTTTGCAAAAAGCGCTTTAAAAAATGTTTGTCCCCGTATTTTATTACCGGCACAAGATGCTCGGCCATAATCCGCCCCAGCGTCGGACCGTTGCGCCCAAAGTTTCGGACCAGATCCCGGTAGCGAAAAATTTTTTTAAGATCAACATCCCCAATCAGATCCGCATAACCGATTGCCAGAGTTCGACCGAAAGAAATCTCTCGGGCTAATCCCCACAACGTCTCTTCAACCAGCAATGTAAGGCTTTGGTTTGAAACCGGACTGTCTTTCTGATTCAAGGCAGTCGTAACCGCCTTTGCCAGGTCCGGATCGGCAATAGCGAGCTGTTTGAGTGGATCTTCTTTGTGCATTGTTTCTTCCGCAACGTTGTTCTGATATCTTATTTGTCCTATGATACCAGCAAAGCGGTTTTTTATGCTCTACAGGGTTGTTTTGAACGATAAACGTCGAACATATTATATTAAAAGATGAACGTCCAACTCGCCACAGGCGAGCAAGCACTTGTCCGCCTCCGGCGGATCAAACATTGAACGTCGAACGTCGAATAATGATGTCGCTCCGCTCCTCAAATTATTCTGTCATGGATTCCTTTATTTCAAACAGATTTCCGTCATAATCCTCGATAAAAATTATCAGATAATCTCCCTTGGAAAACCGTTTGACAATCAGCCCCGATTGCTCACACTTTTCTGCAAAGGATTGCCTGTCTTTAACTTCCAGACAGATGTGTTGATACGGCGTCTTCATTTTAGGAACAGAGACGGTAACAAAGACCTCAATCCTGAAATCCTCGTTTCCGTAGAGAATCATTTCACATTCTTGAGAAATACCAAAAAGTTGTTCTCCAAACGCCCGATCAAGTGTTCCGGATTTTATCTTTTTCAGCCCGAGAACCCCCTCATAGAATCTGTCCGCCCTTTCAATGGAGCTGCAGACAATCGCAATATGATGTAGTTTCATTGTTTTTCCATTTGTTTATTCTTGTATTCAATGAATGTTAAAAAAAGTTTATTCCCTCCTCTTTTTGTTTAAACCTAAAACATATCTTCGATCAGATCGTTCAAGGTTTCCTGAAGCCGGGCATCATCGGTTAAGGGAAGACATATCGCGGACCGGCACGCATCGTGAACCGGAATGTTCCGTCCGATCATCTGTGCGGCATAAATTAAAAGTCGGGTACTGGCCCCTTCGGTAAGGCCGTGTTCTCTGATGTTTCTTATTTTTTGTGCCAAAGATACCAATTTCAAAGCGGATTTCATATCGATATTCCCTTCATGGGAGACAATCTCGGCTTCTTTTTCGGTTTCGGGATAATCAAACTCAAGGGATATAAACCGCTGTCGCGTGCTCTGTTTGAGATCTTTCAATACCGATTGATATCCCGGATTATACGATATCACCATCATAAAATCCGGATGGGCCTGTATCAATTCTCCTTTTTTGTCAATGGAAAGGGTTCGCCGCATGTCTGTTAATGGATGAATGACGACCGTTGTATCCTTTCGAGCTTCAACGATTTCGTCCAAATAGCAGATGGCGCCCATACGCACGGCCCGTGTTAACGGACCGTCCACCCATACGGTCTCGTCTTTTTTTAAAAGGTAGCGCCCCAAAAGGTCGGAAGCAAACAGGTCTTCATGGCAGGCAACGGTAATCAGGGGTCGTTTTAAATGATACGACATATATTCGACAAATCTGGTTTTGCCGCATCCGGTAGGCCCTTTCAGCATAACCGGGAGCCTGGCATCAAAAGCAGCCTCAAACATTTTGATCTCATCCCCTGTCCCGAGATAATACGGCTCTTCTATAATCAGATGACCGGGGGTATCCGGTTTAATTTGATGTGTCATAGATGGTTTGCCTCATAATTGAACGTTTCTGAAATTCTACAACTTTTTAAAATATAAATCTTTTGATATCTTCCTGTTTCTGCCGCCGGCATGGAAAAATGGAATGCTGGAATATTGGGGATAAGGGCGGAAATAAACCATTTTAATTGTAAAAAACTCCTTTCCTTCAACTTCGTTCAGGACAAGCTCATCCATCATTCCATTACTCCATTATTTTTACCCCGTGAAACTTTTCTTCTATTTCACCGGGGCCACTATTCCAATCGGGGCGAAGCCCCTAAGTTCTGCAAGTTTTAGGTTGTATTGACATGGTCAATGTAATAGTTATGTTAGCAGCATCGAAAAATTATTAACCGGCCAAGATACCGGCCAGCATACATATACCGAATTCAAATGATAAACAACCCCCATAACATAGATCGACTCGTATTTGAAGACAAAGAGATTATACTTTTGGGGACAGCACACGTATCAAAGGAAAGCGTCCGGCTGGTCGACCATGTTATTGCGTCGGAAAAACCTGACATTGTCTGTGTTGAGTTGTGCGAATCCAGATTCCAGTCCATTCGACAAAAAGACAAATGGCTGGACAAAGATATCATCAAAGTGATTAAGGAGAAAAAATCCTTTCTTCTTCTTTCAAATCTTCTCCTGGCGTCTTTTCAAAAAAGAATTGCAGAAAAATTTGACATCAAACCCGGGGAGGAAATGATAAAGGCCATTGACGCCGGAGAGACCGTGGGAGCAGGAATACATCTTGCCGACAGGAACATCCGTATCACTCTGACCAGAACATGGCGGGTCATGGGATGGTGGGATAAAATCAAACTGTTGTTTCAACTCATTTTATCCTTGGGAAAAATCGACGAAGTTAGCGAGGAAGACATAGAAAAAATGAAGCAGGAGGATGTGCTTCAAACCATACTTTCCGATGTTGGGAAGTCGCTTCCGACATTGAATGATATATTGATTGATGAGAGAGACCGGTATCTGACTCACAAAATCCGGACGGCACCCGGAAAAAAAATTGTTGCGGTTGTGGGTGCAGGACATGTTCCCGGTATTAAAAAATACTGGAACCAAGACATCGATTTTGAGACCCTTGAGCAAATCCCGCCCAAAGGAAAGACATCAGGAATCTTAAAATGGATAATTCCTACGGCTATACTTGTGCTATTTGTCTTAGGCTTTTATCATGGCGGGGCCAATACCGGAACCGATATGATAACGTGGTGGATTATGGCGAACGGTATTCTGGCAGGTCTTGGCGCCGTCATTGCTTTGGCTCATCCCCTAACCATTCTCTCGTCGGTTTTGGCCGCCCCTTTGACTTCCTTGAATCCCATGATTGCTGCAGGATGGGTTGCCGGGCTTGTTGAAGCCTTTTCACGGAAACCCAGGGTCAGGGATTTCGAACAATTACCGGAGGACATAGTTTCCATAAGGGGATTCTGGAAAAACAAAATTACGCGGATCCTCTTGGTGGTTGTTTTTACCAACCTGGGAAGTTCTCTGGGTACCTTCGTTGCTATTCCGCTAATGGTAAAAGTATTGTAATTTTAGAAAGATCGAGTTAGGGAGACCTTTGAAAAATGTCAATTTTTGTTTAAGTTCAAGGCAATTCTGCAGGATAGCAGAATTGGACAGCTGCCAAGCTGCCCGCAAGGGCGAGGGGCATGGACGCCCCGAGTCAACGCGATAATTTTAACCGCAGGAATACATTGAGTATTTTGAGGATTAAAATTTGAGCCTGACGCAGAAATTGAGCAAAAAGAGGCGTTTTTCAAAGGTCTCCTAGGCTTCCGGTGACGGCAGAATTCTCACCACAGTTCTCTCCATTTTCTTGCCATTCTTCAATGGATAGGACATCCGGACCGTTTTAAGCCGCCCCTGGGCAAACAGTTTTACACATTCCGGATAAAGCGCCCACTCCAGCTTCAAGCCTTTTGCTCTGATGGAATCCAGAGTATCCTCCTCGAGTATCTCATAAGCCTTCTGACCGATAATGGGCCCTGAATCTTCACCGTAATCGACAAAATGTACCGTACACCCGCCGATCTTGCATCCATATCGGAAGGTGTCCCCATATCCATCTACACCGGGAAACGCCGGTAGCAGGGCCGGATGGATATTCATTATACGCGGTATATCTGAATCCGTATTTACCCTGTCGATAAAATAAGGCGATAAATTTCTCATATAACCGGCCAATACCAAAAGATCGAACGGATAATGCTTCATCGCATCAATAAGTTTTGCTTCTGCAACAGCCCTTGTGATGATAAAGGTTTTCGCCGTTTCAGTGTCGGCATGGGCTGTAAAAAGCGTCTGTTTTGAGAGCAGGTCGTTAAGGTCGAAATCGTCCGGGGGTACGACATTTTCCGGTGTATTTTTGAAATGTTGAATGATGGATCCATAATCGACGACAAACGTTGGGATCCCAAGCCGGGTCCCTTTTTCCAGACCCGGTGCATTGGGATTATCCGATCCCACGAATACGATTTTCCCGTTTATTTTTCCCGATTCACAGGAATCGATAATGGCCTGCAGGTTTGTCCCGGTTCCGGATATCAGCGCTCCGATTCGGATGGTTCGGTCCATTTTAGAGGTCTCCATGATTAAAAGATGTAAAAAGTTGAGAAATCATCTGAAAATCCTGTTATAATGGATTATAATAAATAAAATGGCTACAAAAAAAGAATACCAGTAAAACTTTTTCCGGTAAAGGTTTTAATCAGAGCCAATGTGAGATCTGTGAAAAGCTTATTTTTGAAATTTTTTATCCTGACGGGTATGCTGCTGGGGTTGCCCATGCTGGGTGTGGTTCTGGCAGGGTATCCAATGACCCGGTATCTGGAGTTTCCCCCTGAAACCCGGTATGTTTTTCATGCACCCTTTTCATGGATTGCCTTCATTGCTTACACCCTTTTTATCCTTGCAGTGGTTCTTCCCTTTATCGTAAATTCCATGGTTCGAATCCCACAATTTAAAATCAGACCTTCGGTCACTAGAAGCCATCTCAAAAATAGGATTTTGGCTCAAGGTCAAGGCAGGACCGAGTTTCAACCCGCAGGCATACTCAAGTATGTCGAGGACTTGAAAGGAGGGCCTAACACAGAGATTGAGGAAAAAGACTTTTTTGAGATAGCTTCTAATACGTTCCCCTGGTGGGGATGGATGGGTTCACTCACCGGCGCGGTTTCATGGATATTGGCATGGACCCGTTTTTCCTGGTTTGCCCCATATCAGCCTCACACATTCATTCCGTTGTGGCTTTCTTTCATCCTGGTGATAAATGCCCTGTGCCATAAACGAACCGGGCACTGCATGATGATAGACCGCACCCGTTTTTTTCTTTTGCTTTTTCCTTTAAGCGCCGCATTTTGGTGGTTCTTTGAATACCTGAACCGGTTTGTCCAGAACTGGAGCTACACCGGGGTTCATTATAGCTCCTGGGAGTATTTCTGCTATGCAACACTCTCTTTTTCAACCGTACTTCCCGCGGTTTTGGGAACTCGGGAATGGATGGCCGGTGCTTTCCGTACCCGGCAGGGAGTGTGGGATTTTCACCCCTTGAGGTTCCCGTATCCCAGAATGTTGGCAGGGGCTGCCCTACTGATATCCGGTGCCAGCCTGGCCGGCATCGGCGTCTGGCCGAATTATCTTTTTCCTCTCCTATGGGTATCTCCTCTCATTGTTATTGTGTCACTCCAAACCCTGACCGGTGAACGCACGATCCTGTCGGGTATAACCAAAGGAGATTGGAGCCTGATCATCACGTCCGCAGCCGCCGCTCTTTTATGCGGAGGATTCTGGGAGATGTGGAACTATTACAGTTTGGCCAGATGGGAATACAGCGTCCCGTTTGTTCATGGGTTTCAAATCTTTGAAATGCCGCTCTTAGGTTATGCCGGGTATCTCCCCTTTGGCTTGGAATGTATGGTTTTCGGAGATTTGCTGGAACGGTGGATGAGGTTTCGCAGCACAATATAGTTTTTTTGGGCAACTGTGTCACATTTTTTTCCAATATTGCCATAAATTGATTTTTTTTGTTGACATTCAGAAATATATTAATGTAAAGGCATCACAAATTCTTGATTGGTAAAATAGATTTTATATCTTTTTCCGATACTTGATAAAATATTTTCTGTGAAATAAACCGATCCGTTTCATTTAAAAGCTTTTGCATTATGATAAAAAACATCGGATTTGTTTCAACCCGCTTTGCAGGAGTAGACGGTGTCACTCTGGAATCGAGTAAGTGGGCGGATGTTTTTGAAAAAAATGGACACAACTGTTTCTGGTTTGGCGGAGAACTGGATCGGGATAGTGACAAAAGTTATCTTGTTCCCGTAGCGCATTTCCAAAACAAACAAAATAAATGGATCAATGCGCAGGTCATGGGCAAAAAAGGCCGCAAACCGCCGGTTACCCAAGCCATCCACGATTTAAGATCACTGCTTAAAGTCCAACTCCACGAATTCATCGAGTATTTCAACATAGACCTTCTGATTGCCGAAAATGTTCTCACGATTCCCATGCACGTCCCTTTGGGACTGGCATTGACGGAGATCATTGCGGAGGCCCAGATTCCAACCATTGCTCACCATCATGATTTTTACTGGGAACGGGTCCGTTTTTCTGTAAATGCCGTTAACGATTACCTCAGAATGTCCTTTCCTCCCAAGCTGGACAATATCAAACATGTGGTGATCAATTCCGAAGCCCAGGAACAACTGGCGCTTCGCACGGGAATTTCTTCGATTATCATTCCCAATGTCCTCGATTTTGAAAACCCTCCGGTGATGGATATTGGAGCGGCCCGTGTTTTCCGGAAATCCATGGGTTTAAAACCGGATGACCGGATGATTTTACAGCCCACCCGCATCATTCAACGTAAAGGCATTGAACACGCCATTGAATTGATCAAGGAACTCAAAGATCCCCGGAACCAACTGGTGGTATCCCACGAAGCCGGTGATGAAGGATTCGAATATGTGGAATGGTTGAAAGAATATGCCTGCGAATATAACATCAGTCTTAGACTATTAACGACCAGAATTGCCGATCCCTGGTGTAACAATGGTAATGGTGGGGCCAGGTATTCTCTCTGGGATGTTTATCCCTTCGCTGATTTTATCACATATCCCAGCCTGTATGAAGGATTCGGCAATGCGTTTCTAGAGGCTATCTACTTTAAAAAACCCATGTTAATCAATCGCTATTCTACATTTATCCGGGATATTGAGCCTCAAGGTTTTGATCTTGCGGTCATGGACGGGTTTCTCTCGAGAAAGACCGTCCAATGCGTTAAAGAAATTATGGACTCGCCGAAACGAAGAGAACAAATGGTAAATTATAACTATGAGGTAGCAGCGCGGCATTATTCTTATTCTGTCCTTCGGAACCGGCTCAACGATATTATGAGCTATTTTTTTGGGGATTCCGTTAAACAACTTTCCGGCAAGGCACAGTCCCCGAAAAATAAAAACTATTTAAATATCGAACCACGACAAACCCTGCAAAAACGATTTGCCAACTAGGGCTGAAGGCAAATTCCTTTCCATTTATATTTTTTTTAGTTCATAACTTCGGCTTCCAAGTCCAAGGCTTTGGGCATAATCGAGCTGAATGGTCCAGTCCACGTTGGGATAAATACCCCTGAATTTATCCCCACCTTTTTCCATGTGCGTTGTCAGGCATGATTCCGGAAGCGCCTGTTCCCGGTTCACCAGATCGACGGATGCCTGGTCAATGGCAACCGGGTCGGTGGACGCAAC
>JASFLX010000002.1:0-40548 GCA_050117895.1 Desulfobacterales bacterium
TAAATTAAATTAACGATTCCCCCCCCCCTTAATTTTTAAGCGTACAAATTCTCAATCCATCTCATAGCTTCATTTTCACTAACCTTACCCAAATACATCTGAATTGTCGAAAGATTAGCATGCCGGAGAATTATTTTGCTGATAATTTCAATGGGAACGCCGGAACGAGATGCATATGTGGCCGCATGGCGCCTTAAATCATGTGGTCGAAGCCGGACACCAACCATTTCACCGGCCTTTTTTACCATAGATCTGGCAGCCTCATAGGATATGGGAAATATCCTCTGATTGAACTCAATCTGCTTTAAATTAATATAGTCCCTTAGCCGATCGGCAATTTTCTGAATTATGAATATAATTTCTTGTTCACGGCCACTTTTGGGATCTTTGATGAGCAATTTCTGCCCTGATATATCATCGGGTGTCAGTTTAAGCACTTCACCAATGCGCATACCGCCCCGTGCCATTAGTTCCAAAATCAGTCGGTTCCGAAGCTTGGTAGTTCGAAAAATAATTTCATCAATGGTCTCTTTTTCAAAACTGTCCCATTGAACCGGCGTATTGGCTTTGTAAAGTTTTTTCAGTAGTTGATTTGCACAGGGGTTTTGTATTCGTTCATCAATATTGTTTATAATGAAATTGAAAAATGCAGCCAGATGAGAATATCGAGTTCGTCTGGTTTGTTGTTTTGTACCGTCTGTAATTTTATCAAGAAAGGTGAGAATATCCTCTGAGGAAATTTCTTCCAGATCTTTGTCGCCAAATATCAAACCAAATTTTGTGAGAATCGCTTCATATGATCTTATGGTGTTAGGTTTAGAGTGGTTCCGGTGATAGTCTAAACAGATTTTTATGGCTTTTGATACTTTCATAACCTACCTCCTTTGTTGAAATGTTTCTTAAAAAATGCCCCAGAGGTAAGGCTATGATATCTTTTAGATATATTCTATATTTTACGGAAATTATGCTGTTGAGATACCGGTTGGCAAAAGGAAAATATTCTTAAAGACAGAACCATGTGCTCCATTGCAGTAAAACGTAACAAAGGTTGGAGTCAACGATCTGTAACTGTAATTTTATTAATTCTGCCTCGGAGGTCTGTCGCCAAATCAGAAAAAGTTACTGAACTGTCTCGCTTAACTCTGTGTCCTTTTTTGGGGTAGGAACTCCTCAATTTATTAGCATCCCATTGTGGTTTAATTTATTTTATTTAATAAAAGATAGTTATATGCTATGAAACTTAATATGAGTCCCAAGAACCAGAAATCTCAACTTAAATTAAGCCAATAAAAGAAAATAAGCAATAAATATGCTTAAAAAAATCTCTCCACTCAATAGGCTCATTATACTTCTACTGAGCGCATTGGTATTAACCGGCTTTAGAACGACTACTCATAAAGAAATGCGCACATTCTCTTCTATAAAGCAATTTTCACTTAAATCTATTACTCAAATGACGATAGAGACCATGCAGTTAATGGGCTACCAATTGAAAGACTGGAACGATAGCACGGGCTATGTGTATGGTTCCAGATCATTAGTAACAAAACGTAGGCGGTTTGCAGTCAACGTTATCACGGGTTACCAGGGGCAAAAATTTATCCAGGCACAATGCTTTACGGATTCTGATCTTTTTGGAGTGGGAAACCGTAAAGAAGTTCAAGAATTTTTTCGGCTTTTTAATAAAATTGCAAATCGCTTGTCAAGAGAGGTGAGTAAAGAAAAATCTCTTGCAGTTAAACCATCAATTCCGCAAGCCGATAGTTCAACCTATAAACCAGCAGTGAAATCCGGCAAATCAGTTATAAATGGACAGTTATTTGTAGAAGCAGAACCGAAGGGCTTCCAGGTCAGGATTCTGAACATCAAGCCCAAATTCTCCCAAGGCATACGTCTTAAACCCGGGAGATATCTTTTGGAAGTTTCGGCGTTCGGATACAATACATGGAAGGACTGGGTTGAACTCGCGGCCGGCGAGAAAAAGACTGTCAAGATCAGTCTTTCAGGTGAACATCCGATGTCGGCAAAGGATCTTCCGAAAATATGGCTTTTTTCCGTGGGTATCTCGGATTTCACGGATGAAAGTCTGGAATTGAGATATGCCGCCGCCGATGCAAAGAACTTCTACAAGTTTTTCCGTTCTGCATCCGGAGCCATGCTTCCAAAAACACAAGCTGTATTGTTGATCGATGAGGCCGCTTCTAGGGCAAATGTTATACGATTACTGGTACGCTTTGTCAAACAGGCAAACGAAAATGACCTTATCGTTATTTTTTTCGCAACACACGGATTGCCTGACCCGGATACCGGGGAAATCAACTTCATCATGTATGACACCGCCATGGATAATCTCGTGGGCTCCGGTCTCTCACATAGCGACCTAGACCGGATTATTCAGCGTTCAAGAGCCAGTAAGGTGCTGTTCATCGTAGATGCCTGTCATTCAGGCGGATTGGGTGTCAACTCTTTATTGGCACGCAGAGGAATTAGAATTAGCGAGGTGAACCGCCTGATTTCAAAGCTCGCAGAAGCGACAAACGGAACTGCGGTGCTTTCCGCTTCAAGTTCCAATGAAATGAGCATGGAAGGAGAACGCTGGGGGGGAGGGGTTTTTACGTATTACATGATCGGCGGGTTGAGAGGACGGGCAGATGCAAACCAGGATCAGATTGTCACCTTGAGGGAGCTTTTTGATTATGTATACAAGAAGGTTCCGGCGGCCACAGACGGGCAGCAGCACCCTGAGTTGAAAGGTCAGTTCAGCAATGATCTGCCTCTCGTTGAGGTAAATCCATGACACGTGTCCTGTCCTAAAAAGAAGGTACATTTCTTAAGTATCGTTGAGCACCAGCAATTTTTCTTGCACTTTTTTTAAAAGGTATTTCTGGAATAGGTCACGAGCGGATCTCATTTATTATCGAGTAGAAGGATCAAACCGAAATCATAAAAAGTTCAGATCGCTTGCCAGTCTAGCAAGCATTCAAAACAGCGATTGATATACAGATATCCTATTTTTCTGGGGCCAGATCAATTAAATTCTATTTTTGACAATTGTCAAATCATCTCCGTCCACCGACATTTTAGAGTTTTAAAACTTTTTTAGTCTTTTGTAATCGATTGCCGAAGCATAATCGACCAAATCAGTTTCTTTGACCTCTTGCCCTTTTATAGTTACGAGGTACTGCTTCGCTACA
The DNA here is from genome assembly GCA_050117895.1 of Desulfobacterales bacterium. Taxonomy (GTDB): domain Bacteria; phylum Desulfobacterota; class Desulfobacteria; order Desulfobacterales; family UBA11574; genus S5133MH16. The sequence goes on from JASFLX010000002.1 coordinate 3,195, forward strand.
ACAATATTTATTTCTCCATCTTTGCTTGATGGACGATACTTAATAACAGCCTTTTGTCTTTTTATTTTGGTTAACTTTCCTCCATCAGCTGACGCAAAAGCTGGGTTTGAGAACAGCATAAGCATAGATTGAAGGGCTGGAGAATCAGTGATTATTTCTATCGTAACAGAGCTCTGGTCTTTACGATACCTCCTCTGAGCTGAAATTCCTCCACCGAAGTATCCTGCACCGGCAGCCTTAGATTTTATATCCTCTGCTGACCATCCGGTTAATGGTTCGGGTAAGAAAGCTTCCAAGTTGCCACCTCGTTTTTGGCGAATAAGTTGGGAAGCATAGTCGAGGCTATTAGCAGCTTCAACGAAATCACCTTCTTTATAATATTCAATTGCTTCTTCAATAGAATCAGTAATCTCATCAGCCCAAACTGTTCCAGAGATGAAAATTGACACGATTATAAATAAAGCTATTAACCCCCTTAAAGCAGTTTTATCCATTTTAAGCATCTCATCCTCCTTATTAAGTAGTAAGTTTAACTGAAAAAGTATTAGGACCTATTCAAGATATCTTGCCATCACCTCAGGTTCAAACACCTCAATTTAAAGTGCATATATCTTATTTCTTACGGAAATGCAATAAAAGCAAACCCCAGAAAAAGGATCTGCCCTCATTAAAAAAACGATATAACACAACTTTTTATAGAAATGATACGTGTGTTTTAATAGCAGATACATGTACTTGACACTTTTAAAAAATGTTCCTTGAAACTTATATTCTTAAGTAATTATGTTCAATAAACTGGAATTTTAAAAGTATTTGAACACATAATCATAACCAAAACCCCATGCGCAAAAACTGCTTTACAGACTTTTTGTTATAATATAATTATAAATAATAAGTTGATAAAATTGTATAAATTACAGCTACTATTTCGGGGTATGAGATCATGACAATCAACAGATTATTCAAGGTTTTTGCAGTTTTGTCACTGGCGATAACATCCGCTTTGCTCTTAACTCCATCCGGCTATGCTGCAGAAGGTTATTCACTACTAAAAGGGTTCTGGCAGTGCCAGGAGGATGGCGAGCGGACAACCCTTGAATTTCACTCAAAAAATCAATTGATCTATAACGGTCAACCCGCCAACTACCAATTGCTGCCCAATGCCTTCCGAGTTATAGAGGATTCCGGCCCCGCCAACTACTACTACCAATACCTTGAGGGCACCCTCATCATCTTCTCTCCAGATGGTTCGGTGACATACTGTCAAAAGACCAAGAAACCCTCAGTTCAAGCTCAACAGCCAGCCAAACCTCAAACGACAGTGCAGGGCTGGCCACCGCCTTATCAGAGACCGCCTGGGAGAAGTACTTGGGAGGATTCCTCTCCGGAAAAACTGCTCTACAAGTTTGCAGGCCGTTGGGATTCTGCCACCAGCAATACTCTGCACAATATTTACTTGAAGCCTGACGGCAGTTTCGAGGACTCCTATGAGGCGGGATATAGTGGCCAATTTGTTGATCAAGGCGGTTTTCAGACAGGCAACTGGGGTGCTACCGGCAATGAGCAGACCGGCGGGCGTTGGACTATACAGGGCACGCTGCGCCAGGGTACCATAACCCTAATCCATGGGAACGGCAAACGTACAAACTATCGTTATCAGGTTCACTGCCGCGGCAGCGAATGCTACGGCAGCGAGTATTTTTTCAATGGTAAACTCTATTCAGTGAAGTACATCTACCGATAACTATGCTTCGGATGCAGGTATTTTGCCAATATTGCCGTCAATATCAAACTTTTTAAGATACAGATATCATGTATTTCCGGTGTCAGGTCAAGTCCGTCCTGTCACAATTATTCCTTATTTTCGGTTTCAATCCAAAGTTCTCATTGAGGCTGTTTACCTAATTTTCTTCGGACATTGGAATATAATCAAGCCGCTTTACCAAGTATGATTCGCCACTCTCGATAAGATCCATCATAATATTACCAGTTTTTTCCTTCAGAGCTTTATTTAAAAGATATTGGGTGAAAAATTTTCCCTTAATTCGAACGTTACCCTTACCGGGTTGTTGAGAATATTCAAGCAATTCAATCCTGTAGTTAAGTGACTCGACTTTTTCCATATTTCTGGGATATTCTGGTAATAGCTCATGAAAAGGCCTGTTGTTTTCAATAGCATCAGGAGTAAAAAAAATTGGCAAACTTGTCAAGATCCTTACTTTCATATGATTTGCAATAAAGAAATAAAAAGGATTTAAGGCGTTCTGTTTGAGCTACATTATGTTTTTCTTTGCTAACGGTTTTTATTTTTTTATCATTATTTATCTCGATTTGCTTTTTTGGTGCCATTTTTATTTCGTCTTTCTGTCTGATTGATCCCCCGAATTCTACTCTATTTATCTTGGCACCGTCTTCATAATTGGATTTGGGGTCGGGCCGAGCTAAGTATTTGAAAATTTGATAAAAGAGCTCTAAAAACGACCGTTTTTTGCTCTTAAACATACTATTTGGGGTAGAAAATAATAGATCTAAGGATTTTTTTTGAAATACTATTTAGTTCCCATCCAGAAATTGCCCTTTTCCGCAATTTGTGCGCCTGCTCTGCCTGTCGAAGCCGCGCGTAGATCCCGCTATCGGGGCTCCGTAGGTAGGAAATTATCATACTGGGATGAAATTTTTACTCTAACAATCGGCAATTTTTTCTTGATATTTACACACAACATAGCGACATTGTTTTTGTTCTTACGCGCACTCGGCTGTCAGTATGAGGGCTCAGCGTGGAGAGCGAATAGCATCAGAAAATGGATATTCACTAATAGATGAAAAAAGCTTATAATTTGAACGGCTCGGTAGTTCAGAAATCATCTTCAAAAAGAGAAGGAAGGAGAATCCATGGCAAAAAAATACACTCTGGAAGACGGAATGGACTTGTTAAAAGAGCAACTACCCAACGTGGCGAAAGCCTTCGGATTCCTGCGTGACGAAGCGACAAAAGACGGTGTATTGAGTGCTAGAACCAAGAGACTGATGATGGTAGCGGTTTCAGTGGCGCTGCGCTGCGAACCTTGCATCCGAACACATGTAAAGACGGTTGTTGAAATGGGGGTGTCCCGTACAGAAATCCTGGAAGCAACGGGAATCTCTATTCTGATGGCGGGAGGTCCTGCCATTGCGTATACTTCAACGGTTGTTTTGGAAGTCCTTGATGAAATGAATGCTGTCTGAATAGTGTCAAAGCTTGATGTTCCCGTTAATTTTTATCCTCAACATCAACAAATTCTTGAGTGGTTGACGAGATAGAATGGAATTGGTAATTTAGGAGCAGGGTTTACCATATAGGGTTTTACAATGTTTAGACGGAGGTAAAATGAAAAAGGCTGTATTCTTAAATAACGGTTCGAAGAGGATGGCAAGGGATTATATTCCAGCCACGATGTCTGCCGGTCCGGCCTTAAAGCATTATTTCATAGGGTTATCGATATGTCTTTTCGTTGTTATGGGATGCGCTGCCGGCGGCCAACATGTTCAAACATCTCCATATGACACAATGGTAAAATCTGTTCTTGTGGAGTCCGTATCTGAGTTGAATCCTCGTGTTGCCAGCATTCAGCTATCGAGGCCCTCCATGTTTTTTGGGATTCTAAAAACCACGCCAATTAAATTCAACGGAAGGAAAGTTGGATCACTGGGGTCCGGGGGCTCCATGATAAAATTCGTTACCCCCGGACATTTAAGGCTTCATTCTAATTATACTGTGCGACCCTTGGACTTAGAGGTCAAGGGCGTACATACTGATCAGAAAGACACTCGTTATGGCGCCATCTGAACCTTCTGCCAAAATCAGCCAAGGTACCATTCGTCCAATGCGCCCACATACACCCATGGCGAGCCAAGCTTCTCATAAGACCAAGACAGAAACAGTGGGACTTGAATCTCCTCCTGACACGGGATTCGGGAGATATTATGCTCTTGTTATCGGAAACGACAATTACCGGCATTTGCCGAAACTTCGAACTGCCCAAAACGATGCAAAGGTTGTTGCTCAGATACTTGGTCAGAATTACGGGTATCGTGTCCATTTGCTTTTAGATGCGGGACGGGCAGATATATTGATTGCCCTGGGTAAGCTCAGAGAAACTCTGACAGAGGCGGATAATCTCCTGATTTATTATGCAGGTCACGGATGGTTGGACCAAGAAGGAAACGAAGGCTACTGGCTTCCGATCGATGCCGTTCAGGACAACGAAGTGCAATGGGTTTCAAATGCGTCTATTACAACTGTTCTAAAAGCCATGCCAGCCAAACATGTATTGATAGTGGCCGATAGTTGCTATTCCGGGAAGCTCGCAAGAGGAATTCATATTAAACGAAAAACCAGCAATTATTTTGCCCGAATGGCATCCAAAAGGGCCCGTTCCGTTATCGCTTCTGGAGGTTTGGAGCCCGTCATTGACAGTGGCGGCAAAGGAGGCCATTCAGTTTTTGCCACTGCTTTCATTGAAGCCCTTAAAGCAAACAAAAAGATAATAGACGGTACCGAGCTGTTTACCCAGATTCGTCGTCCGGTCATTTTAAATTCCGATCAGACTCCGGAATATGCGGATATCCGAAAAGCCGGTCATGAGGGAGGAGATTTTTTGTTCGTTCGTTGGAAATAAATATTGAAATAGCGGACCGAAATAAATTTTTTAAGGTAAAATATTTCTTGGTAGCAATAACGTCCTGCGCCAAAATTCTATTTTTGAGATGGCTTCTAGTAGCGTTAGAAAAATGCGATCAAAATGACACCGGCAATTAATCTAGCGAAAAGGAAGAAAATTACTCATAAAGTACATAAATACAATCACGACCCATCCAACGAATCTTATGGTATTGAGGCTGCTGAAAAGATGGGTGTGCCTGAAGCGAGAGTATTCAAAACTTTAGTTGTAAGTCTCGACAATAAAAAACTTGTTGTTGGTGTAATTCCTGTCTCATCTATGTTAAGTATGAAGCATATGGCAACGGCAACGGGTGCGAAAAAAGCCGCTATGGCTGACAAGTCGGATGTGGAACGCTCAACAGGTTATGTTTTGGGCGGTGTGAGTCCGCTGGGCCAAAAGAAGAGCCTGAAAACAGTCATCGATGCTTCGGCAAATGATTTTTCTACGATTTTTGTTAGTGCGGGCCGCAGGGGGCTGCAAATAGAATTGAGCCCTACTGATTTAAGCAACTTAACTAGTGGGGTCTTTTCTAAAATATGTCAGTAGCCCAACTTCTTACAAAGCGCGAAACCCGACGGCTTGACCGCCGGTTCGCTCAGCGTTATGGGTGTAAATGTTTAGCTACAAACTTGACATTTTGAACCGTGGCCGTATCCATAAGTACTGTGTCATTAAAAACGCAAAGTCCATGAGTTACGCTGACGCATTGGACTTGTGGCAATACAATGAATCTTTTCGATCATTTTTCATTTCACTTTTGGCTGACGCTCCTTTTCCCGCTTATCGCTGGGAGACCCCGCCGGTCATCATCAAAACCATGAAGCGGGAGTTCGAATTCGTTCTCCTTGACAGTCCATCACTTGTCCGACCCCCGGATACCAATGCATTCGCAAGTTATTTTATCACCGCCGAATCAGATACCGGAATCGTTGTCTTCGAGAATCTTGGCAAAGACGCCATGCTTGTGGCTCCTTGTCCGCAGGGGGATGATTCTGCATACGCCCATATCGCGGCATTCGTAAGAAACGGGCCGGAATCTCAGAATCATGCGTTGTGGCAGATCATCAGCCAAACCATGCAACAAAGAATCACGAATCAGCCCATTTGGTTGAACACCGAAGGTTCCGGCGTCTCATGGCTACATGTCAGGCTGGATCGTCGGCCCAAATATTATGGATTCAGTCCGTACAAAGAGTTCGCATAGCCGGCGGCTGCGGGATATGGGGGACCATGTGATAGTTGGGGATTAAACTTTTTGACAATTACGCGATTCTTATTCTAATAAAATCAATATGAGCAGATCATGGCGAATTGCGTATGAAGCTGCACTATCCACTTCGTGATCCCGCACAATGATAAATGAAAAATCGTACAAGAGGAAGATGCGCCATGAAATTCAAGAACTATATTTATTCAATCGTGATTGTGCTGGTGGCATGGTTTCCCTGCCACGGAGCCGAAGCACCGAAACTCGTGGTCGGGACCGGTAATCCCGGTGGCGTGAGATCTGTGGCCTACTCACCGGATGGGCGTTTTGCCGTGTCAGGGAGCACCGCCTCGCCGGTGCTGAAATTGTGGGAAATCAGCACTGGCCGGGAAATTCGCACCTTTAAATCACAATCTTCCGGTCCTGGCGGAATTTATTCCGTGGCTTTTTCGCCGGATGGTCGCTCTATACTCAGCGGGGGCGACTTCCTGGAAATGTGGGACATAACAACCGGCAGCAGAATCCGCACCTTTTGCAAAAACAACTGCGAGATGTACAGAATTATGTCCGTGGCCTTTTCCGGGGATGGACAATATGTTCTTTCCGGAGCATGGTTTAATACCCTCTATTTATGGAATGCAGAAACTGGCGAGTTCATTCGCGCATTTTCCCACGCTGATCCCGAGAGTTCAAAAGCTCATTCCGTAAACATCAATTCCGTTGCCTTGTCTTCAGACGGACGATTTGCTGTTTCCGGCGGCGATGATGCCACGATAAAACTGTGGGATGTGGAAACAGGAAAACAGCTGCGAACATTGACCGGTCATTCAAAAAGAGTCACCACAGTGGCTTTGTCTCCGGATGACCGATTTCTCCTCTCCGGCGGTAAAAAGAAGATTAAGTTATGGGAAGTTGCCACAGGAAAATTAATCCGGACCTTTGGCGGTCTTTTTGCTTCTCAAAATTATGTGGTCACGCTGCAATTTTCTCCTGACGGCCAATGGGCTCTGTCCACCAACAATAACGGCGAAATGATCTATTGGGATGTTTCCGCCGGTAAAGCGTTGCATGTTTTTAATAAAGGGGAGGAAAAGAAGAAAGTTGCGGCGTGTGCTATTTTTTCCCCTGACGGAAGATTTGCCCTGCAAGGCCACAAGGGGGTCATGAAACTTTGGGACCTTACCCATTATCGACTGGTAAAGGAGATGAAAGGACATGCCGACCCCATCCGCGCCTTGACCTTTGCGCCGAAAGACAACATGGTCCTTACCGCGACCAACTACACATTCAAATATTGGAACTTTCAGACCGGCAGGGAAATCCGATCCTTTCAAGGAGAGGGTTCCGGCCCTGTTTTTATTACCCCGGATGGCAAAAGCCTGTTTTCAGCCACCAGACGCCAGACTGCTGTATTACGGGACGGAGCAACCGGCAGGATTCTAAAAGAATTCGATAAAATCTCAGCATATAAGCCGGGTGTCGCCCTTTCTCCGAATGGCAGATACGGCCTGTGGTTTCGGGATCGGGAAGCTTTTCTGTGGGACCTTCGGTCAGGAAAAAAGATACATACGCTAAAAGGCCATGATGATCTGGTAACCCGGGTGGTCTTTTCGCCGGACAGCGGTTTTGCACTGACCGGCGGCGAGACCGGTACGCTCAACTTATGGGAGGTATCCAGCGGTCGTCATCTCCGCACCTTTCTCACCAAAGACCAGGGACCGACCGGCACGGTATTGGCACTGGCCTTTTCACCTGAAGGACGGTATGTTCTATCCGGGACCCTGGATGCAAAAGTCAGGCTCTGGGAGGTCAACACCGGCAAACTGGTTCGGGTAATGGAAGGAAAAACAGAGTGGTTGGGTGATATTGCCTATTCGCCGGACGGAACCCGGGCCCTTGCCGGGGGGTCTGGCATGACTATCAAAATGTGGGATTGTGAAACGGGCGGTATTCTTGCCACATTCACGGGCCACTCCAGCGGCGTGTATACCCTGATCTTTTCTGCTGACGGCCGCTACGCTCTTTCCGGTGGTAGGGACGGTGTGATAAAACTCTACGATATCAAGAGGAAAAAAGAGCTTGCCAGTAGGGTGCATATTGATGAAAAGGATTGGGTTGTTTATACCCCGGACGGCCGTTTTGACGGCTCACCAGAGGGAATTCGCCATGTCCATTTCGTTCAGGGTCTTGAGACATATCCCCTTGAGGCTTTTTATGAAAAATTCTACACGCCCAATCTCTGGGTCCGCATCTTCGATGAAACGCCATTCCCGGCAACTGAGGTTCACATTGCCCGGGAAATAACCGCACCACCACGAGTAGAAATTATTTCGCCAAGGTCAGGGACGGTTATGGACTCGGAAAGAGCATCTCTCGAGGTTGCCATAGAAGATCAGGGAGGTGGAATCGATGAAATCCGCCTCTACCAGAACGGCAAACTGGTGTCGGACTTAACCCGCGGTATACGGATCAAGGAAACGACTGGGCACCAAACCACCCATCGCTTCGATATTCTTCTTATTTCCGGTAAGAACGAATTCAAAGTCGTTGCCCTTAACACAAACAGGACCGAATCCAAACCGGCGGTTGTCACTGTGGCTTTCAAGCGGCGTTCTACTTCTTCCGCTGCCAGTTTATATATCCTTGCCATTGGTATTAACAAATATAAAAACGCTGTCTACGATCTCAACTTCGGGCGGCCCGACGCGGAGGCATTTACCAGAGCCCTTGAAAACCAGGGTCGCGCTATTTTTGCACAGATCGTCAAGCGGGAAGTCTATGATGAGAAGGCCATAAAACCGGTCATTGAACAGGAAATAAAACATATCATTGATACGGCCGGGCCGGAAGACGTCTTGGCTTTCTTTTATGCCGGCCATGGTGTGATGAGTTTGGACAATGAGGAGAAAGGCTCGGATTTTTATTTGGTTACACACGATGTGACCCAGCTATACGGGAAAAGGGAATTGCTTGAGAGCAAAGGCATCTCGGCGCGTCAACTCAAGGAATGGCTGAAAAAGATCCCGGCCCAGAAACAGGTGATCATTTTAGACGCCTGTCAAGCCGGAGGAGCGGTGGAAACCTTCGCCTTAAGGGGTGCGGCCGAACAGAAGGCCATTGCACAACTGGCAAGGAGTACGGGTACCGTTGTCCTTGCATCCAGCGGATCGGAACAGTATGCCTCCGAGTTGCCGGAACTGGGGCACGGCCTCTTTACCTACGCGTTTCTGCAAGCCATTGCGGGTCATGCAGACGGCGGTAAACCGCCGGATGGCAAAATCACGATCAAGGAAATCGAGGCCTATATCAATGACCGGGTTCCCGAACTGACTCAACGGTTTCGCGGCTCGGCCCAGTATCCCAACAGCTACACCATAGGACATGATTTTCCCTTGGCAATGAACTTAAAGGATGCTGGTAACTAGCCGTTTAGTCATTTTAGAGAACTCCATTGCGCTTAAAAACCTTTAATTTTCGAAAGGCGAAAACTTAGGTACGACAAATTTAAAATTTCTACTTTCCTCCTTGAAATATTAAAATCCATAAACCCAGCAAGATGAATAAAGCTCCGGCCCCTCCTTTTATATAGTTTGCCGGAATTAGCCTACTTACCGCAGATCCAAAGACAACTGCCAGCAAAGAGGTCAATATAAGTGCAAACGCAGAACCTAAAAATACAGCCAGCTTTGATTTGTTTTCAGCAGCAAAAGCAAAAGTCGCCAGTTGAGTTTTATCGCCTAATTCGGCGAGAAATATCATTCCAAAAGTTGTTAGCATCACCTTGAAATCCATATTTGATCCTCCGTTTGCAAGCAATTTTATGCAAAATCATTTTTTGTGAAATCAAAAAAGTTATTTAATGAAGTCGCTGTTTTTTAAAATCAAGAAAATGTGTTAGTTTTGAAATCACAACAGGTTGAAATAAATCCGTATGGTTAATAATTATCTCAAATTGCCCGTCCAATATCTTCCCCCTCACTGATCGCGTGCATCAAAATACGGGGAGATTTGGCATCACCGATCACGTGAACCGGGATATGGCTATGCTTGAAAAGCTCCGAGGCTTTTCGAATAGGGGTCATTTTCTCCGCGATAACCACACTGTCGAATCCTTGGAGTCTGATTTTTTCTCCTCCGGATGTAAAGACCGACCCATCCGGCAAAAATTGCTTGATGGATACATTCTTGTACAGTTTTACCTTATCCTGTTTCAGCCGCTCTCTAAGGTAGAAACGGTCATTGCTCGACATTTCTTCTGCAAAATGTTTTTTCCGGTTAAGGACCACCACCTCTTTTTCTTTTTCAGCCAGAAAGTCGGCGAGTACCAGGCCGGCCTGATTACCTCCGATCACGATTACCCGGTTTCCCGTAGCAGTGCTTCCCTCCAGGACATCGGTAACCGAGCAAAGGGACATTTTTGTCTGAAAAAGTCCCTTGATAATGGGCATTTCCGGAAGACTTCCAGTGGCAAGAATGATGTGGTCCGGGTTGACGGATTGGATAAACGATGGGGTCAATGCAACGTTCAGCCGCAAATCCACCCGCAGGCGATCCAGTTCGTTTTTAAAGTACTCCACGATTTCCATGATTTCCGATCGACCGGGCGGAATGGCCGCAAGCCTTGCAAGACCGCCCACATGGCCCCTTTCCTCGCAGACCATCACCTCATGGCCTCGGATGGCCGCCATTCTCGCGGCGGCGAGACCGGCCGGCCCTGCGCCGATAACCAGGATTTTTTTTGACTCAGCGGCCCTGTCCGTTTCTTTGAGCAGATATTCTCTGCCCACATCCGGGTTGACCACACACGATCCGGGCTCCAATGCCAGTACATTGTGAATACATCCCAAACAGCAGGCGATACAGGGCCTGATCCGGGTAAGGTCTCCGGATTCGGCCTTGCGGGCGTAATCCGGGTCCGCCAGAAAGGATCGGCCAAATGCCACCATATCCGCTTTTTTCTCGCCGATGATGCGATCGGCCATCTCCGGGCTTTTAATGCGTCCAACGGCCACAACCGGAACAGAGACTTGTTTTTTTACAGCGTGCGCCAAATGAATGAAACATCCCTGTTGTGTATACATGGAAGGGATGGTCAGCTCTGATGAACCGTACACACCCGCGGAAACGTGCAAATAATTCGCGCCTTCCTGTTCCAGGATGACCGCCAGTTGCAAGGCTTCTTCCAGAGTCCAGCCGTCTTGGACATAATCGCTGCCGTTAATTCGAATACCGACCGGAAAATCGCTGCCCACCTTTTTCTTGATATTCCGAAAAAGCTCGAGAAGAAAGCGGATACGGTTTTCAAAAGATCCGCCGTAGTCGTCATTTCGTTGATTGGAATTTTTGGCCAGAAACTGGTTGATGAGATAGCCGTGTGCACCGTGGATTTCCACAAAATCAAACCCGGCGGCCTGACATCGTTTGGCCGAATCCCCGAATGCCTCGGCCAGTTCGTGAATTTCGTCAACGGTGAGCTCTTTAGGAACTCCTTTGACGACGGCCGCTGCCGGCAGGGGCGACGGCGCGACCTTGTTGTCGTGATAGGACTGCCGGCCGCCGTGCATCAGTTGCATTCCGAATTTAGTGCCAAAAGGACGTATGGCTTCCGTCATTTTTTCCAGAGCCCCGATGCAGTCACCATTCCATAGGGTCGGCAGGTGGGGAAGCTCCAGTCCTGTGGGATGCACCGCACCACCGCCCACCAGCATGGACCCGACCCCGCCTTTGGCCCTTGCAACAAAATATTCGATCAACTGTTCCGTGACATGTCCCTTTGCATCGACACCGAAATTGATGCTCATTGCCGACATGAGCATTCGGTTTTTTGCGGTCATGGTTCCGATCCGAACCGGTGAAAACAAATGGCTCAATGGAGTCATTTTCAGGTTTCCTTTTTGGTTTCATATATTTTTTAAAATGCACGCGATTTTCGCTCTTGGATCTATAGAGAAATACCGAAGGAGTGTCAATTCAAGGATTGGAATAAAACAATAATTATTAATTAAAACGATTGATCCTTAACAAGGATGTTGCTAATTATTCAATATAGCCAGGCCGTTACGCATAGAATTTAAAGGTGCCTTATATCACATTTGTATATTGTGCAAATGAACGCCAAGAAAATTTTCATGAAATATTCGGGCTTGTTATCTGGAGCGCGTTGAGTGAGAAAGCAATATAAACAGTTGAAATGGACATGCTTATTTATTTTCTGTATGGTTTTGCCGAGCTTATGTAATGCTGATGTCGTATCAAGAGAGTTTGTTGTGCTCTTACATGGACTTGCACGTTCGAAAAGCACCATGGCAAAGCTCGGACGCAGTCTTTCGGAATCAGGATATGGCGTATTGAATTTAGGTTATCCTTCAAGAGTGCTGACCATTGAAGAAATTTCTGAAAGATACGTTCCCAAAGCCATTAAGATCTGTCGGCAAAATAATGCAAAAAAAATTCATTTCGTAACGCATTCCATGGGGGGCATAATCGTACGGTATTATCTCAAGCATCATTATATGCCTGAGCTTGGCAGGGTTGTCATGCTAAGTCCGCCGAATAAGGGCAGTGAAGTCGTTGACAAATTAAAAAATAATTTCTTTTTTAAATGGTTGAACGGCCCTGCAGGTCAACAACTGGGTACAGATAGTAACAGTCTACCCAAACAAATTGGAAAGGTAAACTTTGATTTGGGCGTTATTACAGGAGACAGATCCATAAACTTTTTGCTATCTTTAATCATTCCGGGTCCGGATGATGGAAAGGTTTCCATTGAAAGTGCAAAAATCGAGGGCATGAAAGATTTTATTATCATCCATTCATCACATCCGTTTATCATAAAGAATAAAAACGCAATAATGCAGACAATAGCCTTTATAAAAAACGGCAAATTCATAAAAAAGTCAAATAACTAAAAAGTACATTCACTCTGACCATCAGTGTGGCGCGGTTTTGGCTGCACTCTTAGTCTTTGTTTCTTGCTTTAGCCTTTTCGGTCGGCTTCGCCTTCCTGGTGGCAGGTTATGTGCAGTGGTCCGGTTCCTGAAGAAATGGAAATCGTCATTTATGATCATTCTGATCCCGTTATGCGTGGGAGAGTACGAGATGAAACTTAAGCACAAAAAACTTCTTCTTATCAATATTATGGGTTCGTTTGTTCTGATTTGCTTGCTCATATTCGGCGCTTTGGATATTCCCATAAGGGGTCAGATTATTTTATGGAACATTGGCATTTTGGTTTTTTTAATTGGTATCGCTGAATTGGCCACTAACTCGAATATTTCATGAAAATTTTCGAGAGACCTTTTTGAAGGGCTTGCTCTGGCCGGGTCCATTGGAATATGGGTTTACAACGGATTAGACTTATTTTATACAGATCCTTTGTCAAAAAAAGCCCGTACAGACCTTAATCTTGCATGAAAAATAATAGATAAAAAGGGTTGGATAATGACACTAAGTGATTTAATTATCAAATATTTGGAGCAATTTGGTGTGGAATATGTTTTTAGTGTACCGGGCGGTCCTCTTGGCCCTCTGTATGATGCGCTGACACGCAGCGAAACAAGGGGCGGTCCTCGTTCCATACTCGCTCGTCATGAAGCGGGCGGGGCTTTTATGGCAGACGGATATGCCCGTGAAACCGGAAAAATTGGTGTGTGCTGTGCAACCACCGGTCCAGGTGCAACCAATCTGATTACCGGCGTGGCATCAGCGTATACGGATCATATTCCTATGCTGGTGATCACTGCACAAACCCGGTTGCCTGATTTCAGCATGGGCGCTTTTCAGGAATCCTCCGCTGATGGTACGGATATACCGGGCATGTTTGAACACTGTACCCGCTATAACTCGATGGTTACCCATGCCGACCAATTGGAGAAGAAACTGGCTGCTGCGTTGACTACAGCCTTAAGCCCCCCAAAAGGCCCCGCACATTTAAGTGTGCCGGTTGATCTTTTGCGTTCTGACAAAAGTGGTCCAATCGCTTTTCCGAATTTGCACGGATTGTTGACCCAACCCGCCTCAGAGGTGGATGTTGCGGTACTGGAAACGCTCTGTCGAGAATTACAACATGTTTTAAACCAAAACCGCCAAGTGGTATTATTTATCGGCCATGATTGCGCGGGCGCTGCGCAAGAGATCATTCAATTTGCAGAACTTATCGGCGCAACTATTGTCACCACACAGCGTGGAAAATCTTGGATCAATCCCTATCATCCTCTGGCGCGCGGGGTTTTTGGCTTTTCCGGACATAAAACGGCCCGTAAGGCACTGACGGATAAATCCGTGGATCTGATACTGGCTGTGGGCACCAATCTAAACGAATGGTCAACCAGCGGGTGGGATCCCGTCTTAATGAATGACAAGCTGGTGCATATCCATAATGAAAGGACTTATTTTGGTCGTTCTCCCATGGCACATCTGCACGTTTATGGAACCATCCGCAAGATATTTAAGGAATTGGTCAAACACTTCGAGACCCTGAAGCGGGAGGGCAAACTATCTCTGATCGGTAAGGTTAAAGAAAAAGTTATAACCCCGAAATCAACCTCGGATCATCTGGATAAATCTCCATATGTGCCCCATCACATTGAAGTCCAAGCACCGGACAGTTGTCGTCGAGAGAACACCTCGGCACCCATAAAGCCACAACGACTGATTTGTGAAATCATACAGCGTTTTCCGCCTGAAACTCGTTTTCTCATGGATAATAGTAACAGTGTGCCTTGGTCGATCCACTATTTTTTTCATCGACGTCCGGAAAACTATCATTTGTCATTAGGGTTTGCCTCAATGGGTTGGGCGATCGGCGCGTCCGTCGGAATGGCCTTAGGCAAACCCAATACCCCCGTGGTCTGTTTTACGGGTGACGGCTGCTTTTTGATGAGCGGGCAGGAAATCACCATAGCGGTGGAAGAACAGTTGCCGGTTATTTTTGTGGTATTGAATGACCATGCGTATGGATTGATCCGGCACGGACATCGCTTGGCAGGTACGGAACCTGTTGAGTTCTCGATTCCGCCGGTTGATTTTTGTATGATGGCCAAGGCTACCGGGGCAAATGCTTACAAAATTCGAGATCCCAAAGATTTTGAACACATTGACTTTCAAGCGTTGTGCGGACGTAATGGCCCAACGTTATTAGATGTTTATATTGATCCGGAGGAAGCGCCGCCGATCGGTATGTTTTAAGAAATGAAATATTGAAATTTACAACTTATAATGCTAAAGGGAACCCCATTCAAATTATAGTGGCAGACCGATGATGGCTTTTCAAGATCCATCGAAATCCGTCTGCCAATTCCAAATCAGGAGGTTTTTTGGCAAAAAAATCATAAGTATCCAAACCGTTCTTATTAAAAAGGAGCCGTATAAATGAATTCGGAAAAGAAGAACCTATTGATCTTTGGCCTTATTATTTTGATGTTCATCTTTTTTATTGGTAAACGCACGGCTCTTTCTCAACCCGCCCCCCGCGTTTTTATCCTTCACAGTTATGAGCAAAATCATGTTTGCGGACAGCCACAGCACGACGGCATGGTTGCAATGCTCAAAAAATCAGGTTTTATTGAAAACCGAAATTTTGAGCTTCAAGTATATTATATGGATACCAAACGGAAAAACAATACCCCTGAACTCATTCATAAACAGGCAGATATCGCATTACAAAAAATCAAACGGTTTAAACCTGATGTCCTTGCAACTCTGGATGACAATGCTTTCAGATGGGTTGCCTTAAAACTTGTGGATTCTGATATTTCCATTGTTTTTTCAGGTTTAAACGGTCAGCCTGAAATGTATAACCGGCAGAAATCATTTATGCTTTCCAGAGAAAATCCCGGCCACAATATTACCGGCGTATATGAAAAACTTCATATTATTGATGCGGTACGGGTTCATTCCAGATTGTTTCCCGATTTTCAAAAATTAAAAATTATCACCGATCAATCTCCCACAGGCAAGGCCGTAAACACACAGATTAAGTTGGAACTCGAAAATGCCGATATATCCATTGATTGGGAAATGAAAATCGTAAAAGACTGGGATGAATACCAGGCTGAAATTATTTCAGCCAACAATGACCCGCAAATTGGCGCGATTTATCCGGTTGCTTTACTTTTGAAAGACCAAAAAGGGAATGTTTATACGGCTCCGGAGATTTTCAAATGGACTACTCAAGTCTCTAAGAAACCGGAAATTGCCGTGAACTATGTATTTACCAAGATGGGACTGTTTGGTGGCGCCGCTGTGGATTTTTATTCAATGGGACAGCAGGCCGGCCAAATGGTCGTAAAAGTTTTAAAAGGAAAGGATCCAGGCGTCCTCCCCATTGAAGAAGCATTTCGATATGCACTGGCGTTTAATTTAAAAAGAGCGCGTCAGCTGAATATCGATATTCCCAATGAAATTCTGTTGGCCGCTGATGAAGTGATTCAATAACCGTTGTGAGGTGGCGATTTGAATAAAAAGTTTTCAAGATTTCTAACGCTAACATTATTGGGTTTTATCGGTTTGTCTCTCACTCTAGTGGTGGGAAGTCTATACGGCCTCCTGAGTACGACCATGGTGAAAGAGTTTTCCAATGAACTGAAAGTCGTACAATCAGAGGTATGTATGGCGCTTCAAGAACGCTTTAATTTATTGGAAACCCGGGTCAAGGAAGCGAGTTTAAACAATGCCATTCGAGTAAACCTCATGTTGGGGGTAAGGAGTCAGCTTTCCGAGCTTCTGAAAACACACCGTCCGTTTATTAGAGGTGCTTACTTTTTCATTCAGGAGAAAGGGGATTCCCAATTCATTCCTGAAATCCCGGACAGTTACAAGGCCTCGATACCGTCTTTAACCCAAATTAGCCGGATGAGTGATTTCCAAAACATCAAATTCCAAAATTACGGCGACGGCATATGTACTTCATTAATCTCCTGCCCCATTTTAAGAAAAGATGAACGTCTTGGAACCATTTATGCGATCTACGATTTGTCTTTAGACACTCAATTCTGGAAGCGATTTAAAAACAACATGAATGAACGGTTGCTGATTCAGAGCAAGGGAGACCTTGTAGATCTGCATACATCCCAGTCCGTGCGTCCCCCATCCAAAATTCGAAGTCTTTTTATCAATGGATTTGAATCCCCTAAGGTTGATCTGTTTCAAAATTGCAGCTTTGTGGGATTAAAAGAATTTCCGGACCTCTTTTACGCGATTTCTTCCAAGTCGCTTCATAATAAGAAACACGCTTTATTCATTAAACTCACTGGCCTTTGCACGATTATTTTCCTTTTAACACTCATCGTGTCTTTTCAGCTGATCAAAAAAATAACCGAACCCCTGGAATCCATGGCGGAACAGGCGCTGAAAATTTCCCAAAAACCGTCGAGCTTCTTCTTGCATGAAAAAGAAATTAGATATGTTGAGTTCCAAAAGCTGGCCCAAGGATTCAATCAAGTATTGAGAAGCCTTCTCGAGGCTCAGGAGGAACTTAAAAGACAGACCCAAAAAAAACTGGATGCCAGCGAAGAGTTATATCGTCGCACATTGGAAGCCGCACCCGACTCCATCACCATATCCAGACTTAAAGACGGTTGTTTTCAGCAAGTCAACCAGGCTTTTTCTAAAATGACCGGTTATTCGTTAGGGGAAGCTTTGGGTAAAACTTCTTTTGATTTAAATCTATACAATAATCCGTTAGATCGTGAGCATTTGATTAAAGAGATCCATGAAAAAGGCGAAGTAAACGGTTTGGAGATTCAGTTCCGGAAAAAGGATGGAACCGTTTTGGATACACTTCTTTCGGTCAGAACCATTCAATTCGGTGAAGAAGAATGCATGATTGCCGTCGCCTCTGATATCACCGAGCTAAAACGAGCACAAGAAGAAAAAAAGAAGTTGGAAACCCAACTTCAACACGCCCAAAAGATGGAAGCTATCGGCACCCTTGCCGGTGGCGTAGCACACGATTTTAACAATCTTCTTGGAATCATTACCGGAAATGTGGAATTGGCCTTGGATACGGTTCTGGAATCGAATCCGGCCAGATTCAATCTTGACGAAATTCGAACAGCAAGCTGGCGGGCAAGGGATGTCGTCAGACAGTTACTCAGTTTTGCTCGCAAAACCGCCTTTGAACGAAAACCAATCAAAATTATTCCGATCATTAGAGAATCTATTCAACTTTTGCGGGCAACGATTCCAACCAACATTGAGATTCGACAGCATATAACAAATGCAAATGATACGGTGCTTGCCGATCAAACACAGATTCAGCAGGTGTTGATAAACTTAATTACCAACGCGTATCATGCTTTGGTAGAAACCGGAGGCATTATTGAAATCGGAATACAAGAAATCGTTTTGAAGGCAAATTCATTTTCATCTACGTTTGACTTGATTCCCGGTAAATATTTAAAAATAGCGGTGAGCGACACCGGTCAGGGCATCGCTCCTAACGTTATAGATCGGATTTTTGATCCGTATTTTACTACAAAAGGAGTCGGAAAAGGCAGCGGCATGGGGTTGTCGGTGGTGCACGGTATTATCAAAAGTCACAATGGTGCGATTTCCGTTAAAAGCAAAATCGGGGAGGGCACCACTTTTATTATATTATTGCCCGTCATTGAAAAAGAAGCTGTGGAACACGCTGAGCCTGTTAAAATGTTCCCTACCGGGAGTGAAAATATATTGTTTGTTGATGATGAAGAAGCCATGACTCATGTGGGGAGAAATCGACTGGAAGGATTGGGGTATCATGTTGAAACCCGGACGAATCCTGTTGAAGCCCTGGAATTATTTCATAGGAATCATGATCAATTTGATTTGGTAATTACCGACATGACCATGCCCCAGATGACCGGAGACCGACTGGTTAAGGAGATTTTGAAGATTCGGCCGGATATGCCGACCATTTTATGCACGGGTTTCAGTGAAAATATCGATGAAGAAAAGGCAAAAGAAATCGGAGTCTGCCAATATATTGAAAAACCCTTTAACCGGTCTGTTTTGGCCAGCACAGTTCGGAAAGCACTTGATGAAAGCTGACAGTCCGACCCTTATATTTTTTTCTCGATCCGGAAAATATCAGCAGTTCTCTTGGCAAAACATTAGAAGCAATTTCAAAACCTCCCCTCAGGCCCAATTTCTGTGTTGGGCCGAGGGATTCAATCCTCGAAATATTACATATATTCCTGCGTTTGAATCCCTCGGCCCGCCTTGACCTTGAATCTGATTGAAGGTTTTGAAACCACTTCTACTCAATTTATCCGCTTCAAGTTCCTCCGTGGGCATAGGGTTAAAAATCATATATCTGGTTTTATATACTAAAAAGAGTAAGATATGGTTCCATTTCATTTGCTTTTGGTCGATGATGAACAATCGTTCGTTGAAATCATGAGCCAACGCTTACGTAGAAGGGGCTTCATTGTATCGTATGCATGTAGTGGGCAAGAGGCACTCCATCGACTTGAAGGGGACGACAGCATTGAGGTGGTTGTTCTTGATGTTAAAATGCCGGGGATGGACGGTATTGAAACCATTCGGATGATCAAAAAAAAACGCCCCCTTGTGAAAATCATCATGCTCACCGGTCACGCTACGGTTAATTCCGCCATTGAGGCCATGAAATTGGGCGCCTCGGATTATCTAATGAAGCCATGTGACCTGGAGGAACTTGTTCTCAAAGTTAAAGCAGCAGCTAACAAAAAAAGAAGTCATGAAACCAAAATCCTCGAAGCACGCATGAAACCCTACATCTCCAAACGAGACAAGGACAAAATTATATCCAAGATATTGGATTCTTAAAAAAGGTTCAGGGAGATATCTTTTTGATTTGAGAGGGATATTACAGTGAAGAATAATATTACTATCCGTTGCATGGAATGCGGGACTGTCTGCAGCAAAGAGGAATCTTTTATTATCGACAACAAGAATGTTTGCAGTAGATGTCTATTCGGGGATATTTCACCGGTGAAGATCTACCCTATTGGTTTTGTTGTAAACAAACAGGACAGAGACAGCAGTGACTTTGGTTTACGTGGAAAAAGTCAAACTTCGCGAATCGAACTGTTTCCTTCGCAAAAGCCATTTATGTACAAACTGGAAGATGAACGAAATCTTACGATTGTTTATTGTTTGCATAAAGCGCGTCCGGTCAGAAGCAGATTCAAGCGGGGATTGGACGGTAAAGAAGTGGGTGTATTTGCTTCGCGTACGCCGGACAGACTCTCAAGGATTGGTATTCAGGACGTTCGGCTGGTTAAGGTTGAAGGGACCACATTGGTTGTCAAAGGATTGGATGCCATTAACGGTACCCCCGTGCTGGACATTAAATTGAAAAGGAAAATACTGTAAGTATCGAAAGGTTATAAAATTGGTAAAGTGGGAATAAGAAAATCGTCCGATTCGATTTTTGAATCTAACTTGCTTTTTTATATAAAAGCATTTATTAGATTACGTTGTACAGTTATCCAACTGAATTCTCTAAGTTTATGCTGAGGAACGAAGTGCTCACAATTAAAATGTCTTAAACACAAGGATTCTATGATTAGAAGCCTATGATTACGGTTTGTGTTGAGCGTTCCGGTAAAATAGAAAATATTATGTCCGTTCATCTAAAAAGCATCACACTAAGGCCCGAGAAATACCCTACCCGGGATCACTATCCCTTTACCCTGCCCATCTTTCATCAAACCAAACATCTATCCTTGGATACGCCTGTGACGTTCTTTTTGGGCGAGAATGGCACCGGCAAATCTACCCTTTTGGAGGCGCTGGCGCACGCCTGTGATATCCATATCTGGCGGGTTTCCGAGGGCCCCCGTTACCAAGTCAACCGTTTCGAAGGGCAACTGTATAATTATGTTTCTTTGGAATGGTCCAATGGTCGCGTTTCCGGTTCTTTCTTCGGTTCGGAGATGTTCAAGGATTTCGCCAATATTCTGGATGAGTGGGCGGTGACGGATCCTGGCCAACTGAAATACTTTGGCGGCAAGTCCTTGGTGACTCAGTCTCACGGTCAATCTCTGATGTCCTATTTTCGCAACCGGTACCGGATAGAGGGCATCTACTTGCTCGATGAACCCGAGACCGCGCTTTCGCCACGCAGTCAGCTTGAGTTGCTGGAGATTCTGGGCAAAAATAGCCGGGCCGGTCACGCCCAGTTCATTATCGCGACGCACTCACCGATACTGCTCGCCTGCGCCGGAGCCAGGATATACAGTTTTGACCACGTGCCTGTCTGTCCGGTGACATATGAAGAAACCGAGCATTACCGGATTTACAAGAATTTTCTAATGGATCGAAAAAAATATCTGTAACTGGTAAAACACCGCTTCTAACGTATTCCAAAAAAATCAAAAAACAAAGGAAACCCATGAAAAATCTAATGTTGGGAATTATTCTTAATCTTTGCCTTAGCCTGTCAGTTGCCGCCGACACTTCTTTATGGAAAGTTCAAGGGCATACATCCGTTACATACATCGGAGGCACCTGTCATGTATTGCGGAAGACGGATTACCCTTTGCCGGAGGAATTTGTAAGAGCATACGAGGATTCTGATATTATTGTTTTCGAGACGGAAATTGGTGAGTTGAACCGTCAGGAAACACAAGAAATGATAATCAAAAAAGGCTGTTACAATGACAATTTGAGTCTTGACAAAGTGTTATCGCCCCAGACCTACGATCTTTTAAAACGATATTGTGAAACTTCGGGAATTCCGGTCTTTTCATTGAACAAGTTTAAGCCGTCCATGGTTGTTTTAACGCTGTTGGGATTAGAGTTGCAGAAGCTGGGCATTGATCAAACGGGTGTTGACAATTATTTTTACCATAAGGCAACAACGGCGGAGAAAAAGATTGAAGGGTTAGAGAGTGTTAAAGAACAAATCGAATTTGTTCTGTCCATGGGTGAAGGTAGCGAGGACGATTTCATTGACCATGCAATTAAAGAGTTAAAGAAAACAAGGCAAATACTCAATGATCTCATCGCTGCCTGGAAACAAGGCGATGAGGATAAATTATATAAGCTATGTCTGGCACCCATGAAAAAGGAGTATCCGAAGCTTTATGAAACCCTAATCGCCGACCGAAACCGTGAATGGTTATTAAAAATTGAACACTATCTTCAAACTTCCCAAAATGAATTGATCTTGGTGGGCGTGGGGCATCTGGTTGGCGAAGACGGAATTATCGAACATTTGATAAAATCTGGCTATAAAGTCAATAAGTTCAATTAGTCAGTATCCATCCAAAACTCATACGCTATCTGATCAACTCTGATTGAGAGCGTATCAATCCGGTCTCTTTATCTTTCGTTGCAGGAAAAATCATCTGATGTTATATTCAAAACTGAATCGAACGATTTTTTATTCGATTTGCACCGATTTTTTTGTGCATTAGGGATCCGTGAAAATCCTCGACATATCCATTCCCGTGTCTTTTAAAGGCATTTTTGGCGAACCCTTATGCATCAAGATCTCAGCACATATCTTGTCAAAAAATTGCTTTACTTGGGTTAACATATGCCAATCAAAATAAATACAAAACGTTTTTCTAAAAGAACCAAGATTGTTGCCACACTGGGTCCGGCCAGCGATAGTCAGGACACGCTGCACAAGATGATTCTTGCCGGATTAGATGTGGTCCGTATTAACTTTTCTCACGGCTCCCACGAATATCTCGATCCTCTGATCAAACGGATCCGGAAATTAAACGAGGAAATGGAAGTCCCTATTCCCATTATCGGTGATTTGCGAGGCCCTCGCATTCGCGTGGGAGAAATTGAAGGTCATACCGTTGACCTCAAAACAGATCAAAAAATATGTTTGACTCCACAAAAAATAGCAGGAAACCATGAATTTGTTTCAGTGAGTTATCCGGACATGGCCAGGGATGTGCAGAGGGGCAGCCGGATTCTGCTTGATGACGGAAACATTGAACTTGAAGTGGAAAAAATTGAAATCAATGGCGACGTATGGTGCCGCGTAAGCCAAGGCGGCAAGCTATCCAGTCACCGGGGCATAAATCTTCCGGGACTAGGGGTCAGCCTACCGTCAATCACCCGTAAGGATTTTGTTGATATTGATTTTGCCATTACTCAACAAATTGATTTTCTGGCGCTGTCTTTTGTGCAATGTGCCGGTGATGTGCGCCGGTTAAAAGACCATTTGGCCCAAAAAGGAGCGGATATTCCGGTCATCGCCAAAATTGAACGGCAGAATGCTTTAGATGATATTGAAAAAATTGTTGGGGAGGCCGATGGAGTTATGGTGGCCCGGGGTGATCTGGCTCTGGAAATGAGTTTACAAGACGTGCCCATTGCCCAAAAACGCATCATTGATATTTGCCGCCATGCCGCCATTCCGGTTATTACGGCCACTCAAATGCTGGAGTCCATGATTGATATGCGCAAACCCACTCGTGCTGAGGCCTCAGATGTAACCAACGCTATTTTAGACGGCACGGACGCCCTGATGCTGTCCGCTGAAACGTCCATCGGCCGGTATCCGGTTGAAACCGTGTCGACCATGTCGACACTGGCGGTTTCCACGGAAACGGCATGGTTTGAGGGCAAGCTGTCCGGGGCTTTGCCGTTTACTCCGTCCCGGGAGATCGAGCCGACGGTTGCGTATGCCGGCAATTTAGTGGCCAATACGTTATCAGCCAAAGCGATTGTTGCCTACACCGCCTCCGGTATGACCGCCCGCCGGCTGGTCTGCCACCGGCCTCACCGGCCCGTGCTGGCCTTGGCTGCATCGCCCAAAATCCAGCGACGACTGGCCTTAACCTGGGGTGTGGAAAGCGCGCGAGTCAAAATTATCAAAGAAACGGACGACATTGTTCATGTTGCGCTCAGTGAGGTACAACGTTGCGGCCTCGCAGGTAAGGGAGACACCATTGTAATTATTGCCGGCACCCCCCCTCATGGTCAAAGCGGTCGCACCAATACCCTTAAGGTTGAACGAATTCCGTAACTATCGGGTGGGTCAATGCCGGTAATAATGAAATCTTTCGGAAATTATACAACTTATCGAAAATAAAAGAGTGATATATGAAAGTCGCAATTATTTCCGATATTCATGGTAATTTGGATGCGTTTGGACAAGTTTTGATCGATATTGAAGCTTGGGGTATTGATGCCGTTGTTTGTCTGGGGGACAATGTGGGCTATGGACCCGAGCCGGAACAGGTGATTCGACAGGTTCGAGAACGCAATATTCCGTGTGTTATGGGAAATCATGAGCGGGCGGTGTTAGATGGTGAATATTTGAACTGGTTTAATCCAACCGCCCGGAGATCTTTGCAACAAACAATGACTCTATTGTCCGAGGAATCCTTTGATTATATTCGCGGCATGAAATCATCTTTAGTGATGTACGAAAGTCGATTTGTTCACGGGTTTCCACCGGATTCCATGAATATCTATTTATTTCAGGTTTCCAAAGACACTCTCGAACAGACTTTTAGAGAAATGAAAGAAAGAATTTGCTTTGTGGGGCATACCCATGAGCTGAAACTTATCGGATTTGACGGTAAAATATCCCAATATATTTCCCTTGGAAAAAGGACTGTAACTTTCCATAAAGACAGAAAATATATCGTCAATGTGGGCAGCGTCGGACAACCCAGAGACAGAAATAACAATGCAAAATACGTAATTTGGAATACATCGGAGGATTCCCTTGAAGTAAGATTTGTTCCTTATGATATTGCAGCGGTGGTCAGTAAAATCATGGCCGCGGGACTTCCCAAAGTTCACGCGGATCGGTTATGGTAACGAGTGTCCATCCATAAACGGCATCTTTCGGCCTCCGGCAGCGTTCTCGCTCGTTTTCAATCCTCGACATAGCGCGCTATGCCTGCGGTTGAAAACTCGCTCGGGCCTTACCGGAAACCAAAATCTACCATTTATGGATGGACACTAAATAAAATCCAAATATAAAATGAAAACCATCGGTAAATACAAAATACGGGGACTGCTGGGCAGAGGCGGTATGGGCAAGGTCTATAAAGTGGAACTGCCGGTTATCCGTAAAATTGCCGCCTTAAAACTGCTTTCCCCCAATCCCCATCTGGTTCAACTGATGGGTGATAAGGCTATCCGGAATCTTTTTATTTCCGAAGCCGTTACCATGTCAAATCTGAGACATTCCCATATCGTAAAAATCTGGAATTTCGATGAAACAGAGGACGGAAAACTTTTTTATGTCATGGATTATTATTTTAATAATCTCGGAATCATGATCGGCGAATCTTATATAACCGAAGCATCCTCCCGAGTGATTAAGTTAGATAAAGCCATTAAATACACCCGACAAATTCTTTTGGGGCTGGCCTGTCTTCACCATTTCGGCATCGTACACCGGGATATTAAACCCTATAATATATTGGTAACGGATTTGGATACCATAAAAATTTGCGATTTTGGATTGTCCAAGCTCAGAGGAGAGGATTTTAAAGGACCCGAAAATCTCAAGGTGGGGTCTCCCTGGTATGCCGCGCCCGAACAAGAAGCCAACCCCGATAAAGCGGATCGTCGTTCGGATATTTATTCCGTGGGAATTATGCTTTATCGAATGCTCACGGGTGAGCTTCCCACGAAAAATTATGAAAAACCGAGTCAAATCAATGCTGATATAGACCCCACATGGGATGCTTTTATTGCCAAAGCCATTGCCGCAGAGCATCAAAACAGATTTGGTGATGCCAACGAAATGTTAAAAGAACTCGATATCCTTGAAAAGGCTTGGGAAGAAAAAAAAGAAAAAATCTGCAAAATCGCCCCGGAATCGACGGTTGCAGAAAATTTCCCCTGTCATTCGGTGACGCTCAGGAGCCATGCCATCAAAGTCAATCCACAACATGGCAGAACCGTATTTTCCACAAACCAACTATGGCAACCCTCTGGTTATATTAACAATGATTTTCAAATTCTTTCCAACGGCATGGTTATGGATAACGCCACACGTCTTATTTGGCAGCAATCCGGATCGGAATATCCCCTGACATGGCCACAAGCTCATGAGTATATCGAGGAATTGAACCAGAAACATGTTGGAGGATATCATCACTGGCGGCTTCCCACAACTGAGGAACTGATGTCTTTGCTTACCCCAACCCCTCACGGCGAAGATTTTTGCATGGAACCGGTGTTTGACCCCAAACAAAAATGGTTATGGAGTTGTGACAGACGATCGTATATGGCGGCGTGGTATATCAGCGCAGATATGGGGTTCGTCTCGTGGCAGGATTTCAGCGCCTATTATTATGTGAGAGGTGTATGTAATGATAATTTGGAATCATGATTAAAACCGCTTCGAAAAGGAAAGGCCTGGACACGTAATGGTGGTCCTTGAAAATTACTCATTGACATATTTCAACGGTTCTGCACAAATAAGCTTTTTTGTAATGGATAAGCCGGGTGCTTTGCAAAGGTCTCTAAATCTGATGATAAAATTTGGGGGAAACACATGAAGGAAGACAGAATTTATAATTTTAACGCCGGGCCTGCCGCTCTTCCCATTGACGTACTTGAAGAAATCAAAGAGTCATTTTTAAACTTCGGTGGTTCCGGCATGTCCATAACCGAAGTAAGCCACCGCTCCAGGTGGTTTGACGATGTCATAAACGATGCGGTTGATAGAACCCGGCGTCTGTTGAACCTGGATGATACGTTCCACGTGCTATTTATCCAGGGCGGTGCAAGTTTGCAATTTTGCATGATACCGATGAACTTTCTCGGAAAAGACGAATCCGCAGACTATGTTAATACCGGTACTTGGTCCACAAAAGCCATAAAGGAAGCCGAAATACAGGGTAAAACCATCAAGGTTGTGGCATCTTCGGAAGATCAAAATTTTTCATATATTCCGAAAAATATTACGTTCAGCAGCAATGCGGTTTTCATTCACATTACATCCAATAACACAATAAAAGGGACCCAGTGGGCATCCTTTCCCGATACAAACGGTGTGCCGCTTATTGCCGATATGTCATCGGATATAATGAGCAGACCGTTTCATGTGGATAAGTTCGGTCTTATTTATGCCGGGGCTCAAAAAAATATCGGTCCTGCCGGGGTGTGCATGGTGATCATTAAGGAGGATATGCTCAATAAGGTGCCGGACAAGCTACCATCAATGCTCAAATACACAACCTATTCATCCAAAAACTCAATGTTTAATACCCCGCCGTGTTTTTCGGTTTATGTGATTCAACTGGTAATGAAATGGCTTGAGGAGACCATTGGCGGACTTGAAAAAATGGCGGAAATCAATCAAAAAAAGGCTCGTATTCTTTACGAAGCCATAGATTCGGGCGATTTTTATAACGGCACGGCCCGGCCTGACAGCCGTTCATTGATGAATGTAACTTTCCGCCTCCCGGACGAAGCGCTTGAAAAACGATTTATAGAGCAAGCCCTGGAAAACGGTTTGGGCGGCCTTAAAGGGCATCGGTCTGTGGGAGGATGCCGGGCTTCGATTTACAACGCCACAAGTATAGCGGCAGTCGAAACCCTTGTCGATTTTATGAAAACCTTCGAGCAGAAAAACGGATAATCTTATATTTAAAAATAATCTCACGATCAGTTACTCTTCAAAGACGGTATATCGCGTCCGAAATTCCAGGCGAATTCATTTGGGACCATTTGATCCAGGATTCTTATATTCCCTCATTCCACTATTTTTTATCCCATGAAACTTTTTTATATTTTCCTGGGGCCATGCCCAGGTTAATAATATACTTACTTTCAATAGATTTTATAAAATACGAAACGTTATATTAATAATCTTTCTTCGAAGCTTGGTTTCGGGGTGGCAATGAAAGAAAATACATTAACTTTTTGCAAAGGACGGCATCATGGCAAAAGAAAATGACGTTGTACTTATATACCTTGAAGATCAACCCATATCATTTGCCAGAATAGAAGATATTTCTCCTGATGTAAAAAAAGATTGGTATCATGTGAAAATATTGATGTTACAGTTACCCCTTCAGGTCGCAACCTGGATCTTGCGGGATATTTATATTAACGGTCAGGAGTTTACCATGGGAGGCAAGAGAATGCGTCTGGAGCCGGTGGTTTGTCCCAAATCGCCTGATCCCGCAGATAAGCCCGAAAAACCCGAAAAACCGGATAACGGAAAGGTGATATCATTATTAGATCTGAAGAAAAAATAAAGATTAAATGTTTTAATGAAACCATCGACTCAAATTGTTATTTCCGCCTCCAGGCGGACTGATATTCCGGCATTTTACATGGATTGGTTCATCAGTCAGATACAAAAAGGTTTTTTTGAGATTATCAATCCATATAACCGGCAAAAATCCAGAATAACGGCAACTCCGGGCAACGTTCACACCCTTGTATTCTGGTCAAAAAATTTTGGTCCCTTCATCAAGGGCGGATTCGGCCAAAAGCTTTTTTCCATGGGATACAATCTTTTTTTTAATTTTACCATAAACTCGAATTCATCCTTGCTTGAACCCCGTGTGCCGCCGCTAAACCAACGACTTGACCAACTCAAGGAACTCTGTCGGGAGTTTGACCCAGGAGCAATGAACTGGAGATTCGATCCCATCTGTTTTTTTAAATTTCATGAAAAAGAAGTTCAGGATAATTTAAATGATTTTTCACGGATTGCCGCAAGGGCTTGCCGATGCGGTGTTACAAGATGTATCACAAGCTTCATGGACCATTACCCAAAAATTCAAAAACGGATCGCAACCCTGCCCGGAATTTCGTTTGTGGACCCGCCATTGAAAACAAAAAAAGCAGTTCTTCTGAAAATGGAAAAAGAACTTTCTGGAAAAAATATTGATCTTTATACCTGTTGTGAAAAAGATATTCACAACACTCTGCCCGCAGATTCAAACATAAAAAAAAGTTCATGTATTCCCAACGATCTTTTAGTAAAAATTTTCGGGGGCCATCTGAGCTTTAAAAAAGATACCGGCCAGAGGATAAAGCAGGGATGCGGATGCATGGTATCGGTTGACGTGGGATCTTATCACTTGCACCCATGCTATCACAATTGCCTGTTTTGCTATGCGAATCCGACTTCCAAAAGAAAGTTGTCGAAAAAATGAAAATCGGTTCAGTTCTGCTTGATAATATTACCGTATTAGCGCCACTTGCAGGTATCACGAATCTGCCCTTCCGGCTGCTTGCCAAAGAAGCGGGTTGTGCGCTGGTCTGCTCGGAAATGATCAGTTCCAACGGCCTGGTTTATCACTCGGTCAAAACACATGAATTGCTCGAGAGCCGCCCCGCGGAGAAACCGTTGTCGGTTCAGATATTCGGTTCGGATTTTTCGATTATGGCTGAAGCTGCAGCCATAGTTGAATCTTCAGGGGCTGATATACTAGATGTCAACCTTGGCTGTGCGGTAAAAAAAGTACTAAAAACCGGTTCAGGTGCGGCCCTTATGAAAGAGCCCAAAAAAGTCGAAAAAATTCTTCGGGCGATCCGTAGAACGGTAAAAATTCCGTTGACCATAAAAATAAGAGCCGGATGGGACAGTTCCGGTGACCAGGCCTTAAAAATAACTGAAATAGCTCAAGCATGCGGTGTGGACGCTATTGCCGTGCACCCACGCACTGCGACTCAGGGGTTCCGGGGCAAGGCCGACTGGTCCCTGATTGCCGCTATTAAAAATATTGCTTCAATTCCTGTAATCGGAAACGGGGATATCATAAGACCTGAAGATGTGTTGAAGATGCAAAATCAAACAGGGTGTGATGCTGTCATGATCGGCAGAGCGGCCATCGGCAACCCTTGGATTTTTTCTCAGGCACTTGAGCTCGTCCGGGAAAATAAAGCCTCATTGCCGGATCCATCCCAGCGTTTTGAAGTGATGGCTCAATATCTCAGATCTTCTGTAATATACTTTGGAGAGCCGCGGGCGATGCGTATGATGCGCAGCCGACTCGGGTGGTTTGTCAAGGGATTACGTTACAGCAGCAGATTCCGTGAATCGATCAAACAGGTTTCGACCGAAAAAGAGGCCCTATCCCGGATCGAACAATATAAAAAATTATTATCTGCCGAACTCGGAGAAACCGGACAATTTTGATGAGTTGGTAAAGACCGAAAAACAACTTTTTCGAGATCGTGAATTTCTATTGACAAAATTGGGTGATTAAATCAGTGTTATTAGAGGATTCTTTAAAACATGTTCCCATTGATCGGGCTCTGAAACGGAATGTTATTTTGCAAAGGTCTCGTTAAAAGAAATAGGATAGGGAGTACCCATGAAAAAACATCCGGCGTTTACTTTGGCACTTATATTTCTACTGCTCATTTCTTCTGTTGGATATGGTATGGAATATCCGAGTCAGGAGGTTGTTGAGCAGAGGATAGAAGGGATCATCAACTGGAGCAGAGGAGTCATTCAAGCAAAAGGGATCGGTGTTCTTCATAATAAGCGTTCTGACCATGTCAAAGCCCGTTCAACCGCTTTGAAAAATGCAAGGCTGGATGCCTGCCGAAAAATCCTTGAAGTTGTGAAAGGGATTAGAATTGACGGCACCACCGTTGTCGGAGATTATGAGTGCAAAAATGATATAATTATGTCTAAAATAGAAAGTATGGTTAAAGATGCCGAGGTTGTAAAAAAAGAATATTTTTCGGACGGCACCATAAAAGTTACAATGGAAATGAACCTGAGAGGTGGATTTGCCCAGCTGGTTCTTCCAGGGGAAATCCAGCCGTTGGAATCGATCAGAACCATGGCGCCCGTTAAGAATTCGCCCTCTATTTTTACCGGACTGGTTGTTGATACCAGGGGCCTGGGAACAATGCCGGTCATGGCCCCAAAAATACTCGATGAAAATGCACGTGAGGTTTATGGATCCGCTTTTGTCAGCCGTGAATATGCCGTACAGCAAGGAATGTGTGGTTATTCAAAGGGCCTTGCAAAATCTCAAAATAATCTGAGGGTTGGCGACAATCCTTTGACGGTAAAAGGGTTGAGGACAGAGGGGGTCCAACATTCCGACGTTATCATCAGTAATGTAGATGCCAGCAGGCTTCGAAGTGCTTCTGAGAATCTTTCCTTTATGAAAAAATGCCGAGTCATCATTGTGGTAGAGTAAAAAGCCGACCTAAAAGAGATCGGCTTTTATTTATTCTTCGATTGACAACCTTCCATCGACAATCCACTACGTTCCCATACTCCACGAGGCCAAGTATTTTTTCTGCTCAGCGGTAAGTTTGTCAATTTTAACGTTCATGGAAGCCAGTTTCTCTTTGGCGATGGCCTTGTCTATTTCCTCGGGCACCGGATAGACATCCTTTTTAAATTTCTTTTTCCTCTTTACCATATATTCGACACTCAAAGCCTGATTAGCAAAACTCATATCCATAACACTTGAAGGATGTCCCTCAGCGGCTGCAAGATTTATCAGTCTTCCATCACCCAGAACATTGATCCTCTTGTCGTTTTTCAGCATAAATTCTTCAACAAAGGGCCTTATTATCCTGTGGGATTTTGTTATGCTTCTGAGCCCTTCAAGATCGAGCTCAACATTAAAATGACCGGAATTGGCTACAATAGCGCCGTCTTTCATGACCTCGAAATGTTCTTTCCGTATTACATTGATATTACCGGTAACCGTACAGAAAAAATCACCGATCTTTGCTGCCTGTCGGATGGGCATTACGGTAAATGCGTCCATGACCGCTTCAAGTGCGGTAGTGGGATCGACTTCGGTTACAATAACATTTGCTCCCATTCCACACGCTCTCATCGCAAGCCCCTTGCCGCACCATCCATAGCCGCAGACCACAAAATTGGATCCTGCGATCAGGCGGTTTGTGGCCCGAATAATGCCGTCCACAGTGCTTTGACCGGTGCCGTAACGATTATCAAAAAAATGTTTGGTTCGGGCGTCATTTACCGCTATGATCGGGTATTGCAAGACTCCGTCTGCCGCCATACTTCTGAGTCGAATGATTCCGGTGGTTGTTTCCTCCGTACCTCCGTTGACGCCTTCAATGAGTTCCTGGCGTTCGGAATGAATTGTAGAAACCAGGTCGGCGCCGTCATCCATGGTATAATGAGGCTTGATGTCTATTGCTGAATGGATATGCTTGTAATAGGTTTTGTTGTCTTCACCTTTGATGGCAAAAACGGAAATTTTATCATGCTTAACCAGGGAAGCCGCTACATCATCCTGTGTGCTCAGGGGGTTGGAGGCGCAGAGAGAAACCTCGGCGCCGCCGGCTTTTAATGTCTGCATCAAAGAAGCGGTTTCGGTCGTCACATGAAGACAGGCGGCTATGCGCTTGCCTTTCAGAGGTTTTTCATTTGCAAACCTTTTCTTGATATTGTTTAGGACCGGCATGCTCTGATTGGCCCATTCGACCCTCAGTAGACCTTCCTTGGCCAGTTTGATATCTTTAATATCATATTCCATGGATTATCAATCTCCTTCAGAATTCGTTAAACAGTTTTTAAATGGTTGAGGGGTTAGTTTATGTTGCTCATTTCCGTCTTTCTTATTCATCAATCATCAATCGTCAATCTCCAATCCCTAAAGTCCCGCCTTTTCTCTAATAACATCCACCATATTGGTTTTTTCCCACGTGAATTCAGGTTCATTCCGGCCAAAGTGCCCATAAGCTGAAGTTTTACGATAGATTGGCCGCAGCAGGTCCAGATATTCAATGATTGCTGCGGGTCTTAAATCAAAAATTTCATTGATAATTTCTTTTACCCGATATTTGGGAATTACACCGGTTCCCATAAGATCTACCATCACGGAAACAGGTTTTGCTACACCGATGGCATAGGCGATTTGTATTTCACATTTTTTTGCAAGGCCGGCGGCAACAACATTTTTTGCGATATGTCTGGCCATATATGAAGCGCTACGATCGACCTTGGAAGGATCTTTCCCTGAAAAACATCCGCCGCCGTGACTCCCCTGGCCTCCATAAGTATCAACAATGATTTTTCGCCCCGTAACCCCGCAGTCTCCCATGGGGCCGCCAATCACGAACTTGCCTGTGGCATTTATAAAGTATCGGGTGTCACCGTCCGTTAGCTCCTTGGGGATCACCTTTTTTATGACCTCTTCTACGATCGCTTCTCTCAACTCATCGTAAGTAATATGCGGTTTGTGCTGTGCGGCAATAACAACGGTATCAATCCGTACCGGGTTGCCGTTTTCATATTCGATGGTCACTTGAGTTTTGCCGTCAGGCCTTAAGAAATCAAGGGATCCGTTTTTTCGAACCGTGGCAAGACGCTGGCATAATTTATGGGCATACATAATCGGCATGGGCATTAATTCAGGCGTCTCATCAGTGGCAAACCCAAACATAAGTCCCTGGTCTCCGGCGCCCTGGTCTTTGAAAAGTCCTTGACCGACGTTCACCCCCTGAGCGATATCCGGAGATTGTTGGTCAATACTTGTAATGACAGAGCAGGTCTGCCAGTCAAACCCCATCTGGGATGAATGGTATCCGATTTCACGAATTGTATTTCTAATAATCTCAGGCATATCCACATAACAACTGGTTGTAATTTCACCGGCAATAAAAGCAAGGCCAGTGGTTACAAGCGTCTCACAGGCCACCCTGCAGGCTTTATCCTTTTCCATAATTGCGTCCAGAATGGAATCCGATATCGCATCCGCAACCTTGTCCGGATGACCTTCGGTCACCGATTCGGATGTAAAAAAGAATTGTTCATTACCCATAAAGCATCTCCTTATTTAAGTTCCAAAAAGTAAATTTTGTACATTTTATTACCAGTAGGCTCATTAATTTATTGAAATATAACAAAACAAATCTATAGGCTGCTATATTTTAAATGATAAACTCCATCTTCTATGGATTCAGTAACATATTGTCAATCAGCCGGGCTTTCCCGACTTGAACGGCCAAGAGCATTTGTACGGGTCCATTGATCGTCTCGACATTAACAAGTGTTTCCGTATCGCAGATGGCAATATAATCTATATCGGTTTCAGGATATGATTGTATCAATTCTGTTGCGGTCTCTATAATGGTCGCTGCATCTTTTATCCCACTCTTAATAAGCTCCTTTGCTTTTTGTAATGATTTGTATAGGGAAAGGGCGCTGATCCGCTGTTCGGGGGTAAGATAAGTATTGCGGGAACTCATGGCCAGTCCATCCGCTTCCCTAACCGTGGGCGCACCAATTATTTCTATACCGAAATCGAGATCACGAACCATCTGACGAACAACAATAAGCTGCTGGTAATCCTTCCGGCCGAAAACGGCAACATGCGGTTTAACCGTATTGAACAACTTGGCAACAACTGTTGCAACACCCCTGAAGTGTATGGGTCTGGAGGCACCACAGAGGTAATTCGGCAGTTTTTCCAAGGTGACATAGGTCTGAAATTCCCGGCCGTAAATTTCCTTGGCGTCTGGGGTAAATACTGCGTTTACTCCTTCTTTTTGTAACAGAACCAGATCCCTTTCAAGATTCCTGGGATAAGACGCCAAATCTTCTCCGGGGCCGAACTGCGTGGGGTTGACAAAAATGCTCACTACCATGTCATCTCCATGTTTGTGGCCTTCTTTAATCAAAGACAGATGACCTTCATGGAGAAATCCCATTGTAGGGATGAACACAATAGTTTTAAATTGACGGCGCATTCGATCCGAACGCGCCTGCATCATTTTTGTTGTTGTAATAATTTCGATGGAACAAACCTCAAAAGTTTATTAAATACATAAAATATAATAACATAATCAATGATTTTAAAATGTCAATTACAAAGGTTGGCTTAAACCGGCAATAAACATTATTTATGCCTGAACACCTGTTTCCATTCTTCCCCTCCTTTTTTGAAAATAACTTCATTCTTGCCGATATGCGTTATTAAAACCTTTTCAATAGAGCCTCCTTCCCGAAGCACACGACCGTTTACAACTGCCAGACGGCTTTCAGGATCGATGGACCAGGCAATGGCCTGAAGTTGAAGCTTGGACTCATCGGCCTGTTTAACGGGTATGGATAATATTCTTTTTAGTTGTTGTCCGGATGTTTCAGCTTTAATTTTAGTGTTGTTACTTTTTTGAATTAAAATCTGATCGGCGATCTTCTTTTTATCAGGGCTGGAAGATTTTGGAACGATATTTTCCGTTTTTTTAACCGATAGCGTTTTCTTTTCCCGCGGCTTTATGTGAGATGCTGATTTCTTTTTTGCCGCTGGTTTGACCACCGACATTGTTTTGTTGACCCTTTTGGAGGACTTTTTTTTCTGAGACAAATCCCGGTCGGCCGTCTTTTTCGCAATACGGCTTATGGGTTTTGAATGTTTGGTTTCCGGTTGCGGTATATTTCTCCATGGCTTCCGGCCCAGAAACAGCCCTCCAACGGCAGCCAGAATTATAACGGCAAGAATGGCGACATACTGTTTTTTATAGCGAAGATTATCCGTTAACCGCCTATGGGAAATTTTTTGTGCATCTGTTTCTTGTTTCCAGAATCGAATTTCGCTTTTTTCCGGCAGCTCGCTTTCAATCTTTTTTAAGGCCTGTAATATGGAACTCAATTTTAATCCAACCTTCTATTCCGAGTAAAAGATGTCATCGTATATTCGAAAACTTTGAAATATGAGGAATCCCTTTAAATTTTTTTTCATTGTACAGTGCTATTTTTGTTGTGGATCCAACAACACCGTCAACATGTATTCCGTATTTTTTCTGAACATTTTTGACTGCCTGCCGGGTATTCTCATCGTAAAACGGATTAATTTCAACCGAGTTGAATCCAATATCCCGTAGCAGCAGCTTCAGTGTTATTATGGAAACTTTTGGAGAATCCAGCGGAATGGTACCTGCCAGAGAGAGGAAATTTTTCCATGGAATGTATGCCACGCCGGACCAATATGATTTTAAATCATTCGGTTCCAGTTCTATTGAGACATCCTTTTTCCCTCCTCTGAGAGCAATTTTTTCTTCATCTATTCCATTCAGCGTAAGATATACCGGAGGAAGATCTCCAGGGAGATGGAACTCTAAAATGGCCGGCAGATTTAATTTTTTTACCGCGTTAAAACTACCTTCAATGCGACGGATTAAAAGACCGTTTTGATCAGAAGCAAGGTGGAAAAAAGCCTGATCATCACTGATACCGTTAAGATACCGTCCAATCTCAGATTGAGTACCCCACAAATCCATGGCAACCTTAAGGGCCGCGTTTCTTGAGTAAAACCGGTTCAATTTTTTAAGTAAAACCACCAGATCAGAGACAGACTCTTTAACGATTTTCGGTTTCTTTAATGCAGGCGCTTTAGCCGGCTCCTTATCAGGAATCTTAACCGGTGCTTTAACCGACTTTGAATCTGGTAAAGGTTTGGGGGAAGGAGATGTTTTTAAATACTTTGATCGGCTTAAGTGGTTTGATCTGGAAGTATCACCCCCGTTGCTTTCCAGTGAACTTAATTTCGCATGATCGTTAAAGAGTTCGGAGCGGAAAACCAATACCACGATAATGCCTGTACACAACAGAGCGAAAAATAGACCTGTTTTTTTCCATTTTTGAAGGCGACGGCGTTTCATGTCACCCCTAACACCCAGCTCGCGGATGGCAGCCATGGCTATCTTTCCGGATATTATCTCTTGATTAAGAACGAATGCATTCAGAAGTGCCCGGTCACAGACAATATTGATTAATCGAGGGATCCCTCTTGAGTATTGATAAATAGACCGATAGGCGGCGGCGTCAAATTGAATTTCGGTCTTTAGGGAAGCGATATTGATACGGTGTTGAATGTATGCTTGAACTTCTTTATAACTCAAGGGAGCAAGCTGACATCTTAAAGTGATCCTCTGGTCCAGCTGCCTGAGTTCATGGGAATCGAGTTTTTCTCCCAGTTCGGGTTGACCCACAAGGATAATCTGAATAAGCTTGTCTTTGGCGGTCTCTAAATTTGACAACAATCTCAACTGTTCCAGAACTTCTTTGGTCAAATTCTGGGCCTCATCGATGATAAGGATAACATTTTTTCCTTCGGATTTTTTCGCAATGAGAAAAGAATTCAGCCGGTCGATCAGATCTTTGATGTTGTCCGTATCCGATTCAATTCCAAATTCGTCAATGATGGCTCTGAGAAGTTGTATGGCATTTAAACTGGGATTAAAGATGTAAGCAGCTTTTGTGTTATGATCCAGATTTTCGAGAAATGCTCGGCAGATTGTGGTCTTACCGGTTCCTACTTCCCCGGTGATTTCCACAAAACCGTCACCTTGAATCACTGCATAGGTCAGATGTGCAAGGACCTCTTCATGGCTTTTGCTCAAAAAGAGATAGGCAGGGTTCGGAACGAGCTTAAACGGCCTTTCCCTGAAACTGAAAAAGTTTTTGTACATCTGCGCCGGCCTCTTCCTCGGAATTTTTAGCCCAATATAAGCAAAAAAAGAAGTGAAAAATTAATAAACTTTTAATGTTAAGTTAACATCAGTATAAATTCAG
>JASFLX010000003.1:0-37405 GCA_050117895.1 Desulfobacterales bacterium
TTAATATAAAATTTTATGCAAAACATGTCTATAAGATAAAAGGCTCATTTTTATAGGGAAAAATCCCGATCTCTAGGCAATTCCCCTATGCATTATTACAAATGATTTCAATCTTTTATTTTAATTTTTTTGTTGACATTTCCAGTTATAGAGGTAGAAAAAGACAAAAAGAATTATTGTCTTATAAAACGAGGTGAATGATGACGGATAAAACACAGGAAAAGACAGGGCCGGAAACTTTTTTTGCGGACTGGATGAAGATGACCACGGAATTTTGGGGACCGATGTCTTGGATGTGGACCGCTTTCCATAAGACTTCTGGTAAAAGAACGGAATCATGGGATACCGCCCAAAAAACCTGGAAAGCATTTTCACAGGTTATGAGTGAACCGGAAACCATGGAAACCCTCTTGAAAGGAGCCGGTATGCTGCCGGAAATTTTTTTGAAAACAGTGCAAACCGGTTCGAAAACTTTCGTGAATTTTCAGAAGCAGTGGATGGAACGTACCGGTAAGTTGCAGGAATCCACCAAAGCCTATAAATATGAAAATTTAAAGGAAGATGCATTCAAGGCGTGGAGCCAACTTTACGAACAAGAATTCAGAAAGTTTTTCAAAATTCCTCAATTGGGACTGACTCGATTGTATCAGGAAAAAATGATCCGGTCGATAGACAAATTTAACATTTATCAGGCCGCCGTCTCTGAATTTTCTGGTCTTTTATTACTGCCCATGGAAAAATCATTTCAGGTCTTACAGGAAAAGCTGACAGAATTAGCGGATGAGGGAGAGCTTCCCGAAGATTCAAAAAAATATTACCAGATGTGGATAAAAATACTGGAAGGCCATTACATGACGTTGTTCCAATCGTCCGAATACACACAGGCACTGAACAAGACTCTTGATTCATTGTCGGAATTTTCGTCAGCAAAAAAAGAGATTCTCCAGGATTTTTTTAATATGTTTCCTGTTCCCACCCATAAAGAGATGGATGAACTATATAAAGAAATTTACCTTTTAAAAAAGCGAATAAAAGAACTTGAAAAGAAAAATCCTGTTTAATCTAATTTTGTTACATTAAAATAGCATAAAAAATGATTCCGAATTCAAGAATCCAAAATTTAAAATTGAATGGGGAGTAATTTTATGACTCAATCCAAAATAGCCGTTGATCTGATTCTTTCAAAGCTGGCCGAAGAGGCGGAAAAGGCCCGGACGCGTGCTGAGAAGGCCTCGGAAGTATTGCTCGGGCCTCTTGAAACAGAAATTGCCACCACGCCGTGTGATGTCGTTTATGAAGAAGACCGGATAAAACTGAAACATTATAAGCCGGCAACCAAAATTCAGCTTAAAAGACCGCTTCTTTTGGTTTATGCTCTGATCAACCGGGAAACAATGCTTGACCTCCAGCCGGGTAAAAGCGTTGTGCAAAATTTTTTGCAGGAAGGTATAGACCTTTATATGATCGACTGGGGCTACCCCACTCGAAAAGACAGGTATCTTACCATTGATGATCATGTTAACGGGTATATAGACAACGCTGTCGATTTTATCCTCAAAAAACACAATCTGGACAAAATCAACCTGATGGGAATTTGCATGGGCGGCACCTTTTGTGTCATTTATTCGGCCCTTCATCCTGAAAAGGTTCAAAACCTGGTGACAACGGTCACGCCGACCCATTTCGATACGGATCAGGGGCTTTTGCATAT
The DNA here is from genome assembly GCA_050117895.1 of Desulfobacterales bacterium. Classification (GTDB taxonomy): domain Bacteria; phylum Desulfobacterota; class Desulfobacteria; order Desulfobacterales; family UBA11574; genus S5133MH16. The sequence continues at coordinate 1,712 of JASFLX010000003.1, forward strand.
CTGGATGAAGGATATGGATGCGGATCAGATTGTGGACACTTATGGCAATATCCCCGGAGATATAATGAATTTAGGGTTTTTACTCCTTAATCCTGCCCGGCTGATGATCGACAAATACGTAGGGTTTTTAGAAAACATGGACAATAAAAAATTCGTGGAAAATTTTGTCCGCATGGAAAAATGGATCTTTGACAGCCCGGATGTGCCGGGGGAGACATTCCGGCAATTTGTCCGGGATTGTTACCAAAAGAACCTGCTCATCCAGAGCAAGATGGAAATTGGCGGACACCGTGTGGATCTCAAGAAAATCACCATGCCCCTTTTGAACTATTACGGCAAATACGACCATCTTGTACCCCCGGAAGCCTGCGAGCCCCTTACAAGCAAAGTAGGCAGCAAAGATACCGAAAATGTCTGTCTTAATACGGGCCATATCGGTATTTACGTGAGTTCCAAGTGCCAAAAAGAATTTGTGCCCAGGATCGCCCAGTGGCTCAAGCAAAGGGCGGCAGATAAAAAGAAGCGCAACACAAGAAAAGCGTCCCGGAAAAAAAGTGTTGCAAAAAAGACGGCGACCCAAACCAAACCGGCATTGAAAACTAAAAAGAGGAAATAAGGAATTTCAAATGATCGGGAAAACTATCCTTGAGATTAAAATAGGAGACACCGCTGAATTTGCCAAAACGGTTACAGAATCTGACATTTACCTGTACGCCGGTGTGACCGGCGATTTCAACCCGGCTCATATCAACGAAGATTATGCCAAAAAGACTTTTTTCAAGACGCGTATCGCTCACGGAATGCTTTCCGCAGGTTTCATTTCCACGGTCATAGGAAATAAACTCCCCGGCACTGGAACCATTTATGTTACACAGAATTTGAGTTTTCTAGCTCCGGTGAGGATTGGCGATACTATTACTGCCAAGGTAGAAGTGGTTGATATTATTGATGATAAAAATCGGATACGGCTAAAGACCACCTGTTTCAACCAGGAAGGTACCCAAGTGCTGAACGGGGAGGCTGTCGTCAGTCCGCCAAAGCCGCCAAAGTATTAAACAGTATAATTTCAATACGTTGAATTTAGGGCTTCGTCCCAATTGAAATGCTGGAATATTAAGAAATTTTCAAGTCGAGGAGAGAATATGCTGGAAGAATACCCCAAAGAGATCACCTTGCCGGACGGTTTTATTTGTATCCTGAGGCCAATGACCCGGGACGATCAAGATGCTCTTTACAGGTTTTTCATTTCGCTTCCTGAAGAGGACAGAAGATATTTGAGAAACGATGCGACAAACAGAATTCTTATCGAAAAATGGTGCCGTGATTTAAACTACGATAGAGTTTTGCCGATACTGGCAGAACACGAAAACAGGATACTTGCAAACGCAACCCTTCACAGGGAGACATTTGGGTGGGGTATGCATATCGGCGAAATCAGAATCACCGTTGCCGCAGATTTTCAACAGCGTGGTCTGGGCTCTCTTCTTTTGGAAGAGCTCTCAAAACTGGCTCTTGGGTACAATCTGGAGAAACTCTGCGCAAAGATTGTTGCCTCCCGGACCTACGTGACCAGGGCTTTTGAAAAAAATGCTTTTGTCCTGGAAGCGACTTTGAAAAACTTTGTAAAAATACTCTATGGTAAAAACTATGAAGACATTGCCGTTCTTGTAAAGGATTTAAACCAATCGTTAGTATAGTGTCCATCCATAAATGAGAATTTTTGTTCAAGATCAAGGCATGTGAAAAAAATAACCGCAGGCATATGTTTAATATTCCGAGGATTATTTTTTGAACATAACGCAGAGATTGGGCAAAAAGACCATTTATGGATGGACACTAGTATAGGTTATAAATAAAGGAGATGTTATGCGTGAAGTGGTGATCGCAAGTGCTGTTCGTACGGCCGTGGGTTCGTTTGGGGGTACGTTGAAAAATGTAACCGCTGTTGAGTTGGGAAGCATTGTCATAAAGGAAGCCCTAACCAGAGCCAAGATTCTACCGGAAAAGATTGATGAGGTGATCATGGGTAATGTCCTGCAGGCTGGATTGGGTCAAAATCCGGCACGACAGGCCGCTAAAAGGGCGGGAATAAGCCAATACATCCCTTCGACCACCGTTAACAAGGTGTGCGGATCGGGCATGAAAACAGTGATCATGGCTGCCCAGGCCATAAAATCCGGGGATGCGGATATCATTGTGGCCGGGGGCATGGAGAATATGAGCGAGGCCCCTTTCGTACTGCCCCATAGCAGATGGGGTCATAGAATGGGACATGATCAGGTCATTGATGTCATGATCCAGGACGGGCTGTGGTGCTCTTTTGGGGATACCCATATGGGTATTACCGCCGAAAACATTGCGGAAAAGTTCGGAATTAGCAGAAAAGAACAGGACGAGTTTGCTGCCCTAAGTCAGCAAAAAGCGGAAGCAGCTATCACTTCCGGCCGTTTTAAGGACGAAATTATCCCGGTTCAAGTCCCCCAAAGAAGAGGAGATCCAATCGTTTTCGATACCGATGAATTTCCCAGATTCGGCACAACTCTGGAAAAATTGAGCAAACTTAAGCCGGCGTTCCGCAAAGACGGAACCACCACTGCGGGAAACAGCTCAGGGATAAACGACGGCGCTGCGGCTCTTATAATTATGAGCGCTGACAAAGCCTTCAAGATGGGTATACGGCCAATGGCCAAGATTATAGGGTATGATTACCAGGGGTGCGAACCGGAGCTCATGGGTACGGGTCCTATTTATGCGGTGCGAAGCGCCATTAATAAGGTTAGAGAGGAACTGGGCAAGAACATCGACCTTGTAGAGCTCAACGAAGCCTTTGCCGCCCAGTCTATCGCATGCTTGAAAGACTTGAATCTGGACCCGGAAATTGTCAACGTCAACGGCGGTGCCATTGCCCTGGGGCACCCCATCGGATGCAGCGGCGCCAGGGTATTAACAACGTTACTCTATGAAATGGAAAAGAGGGATGCCAAAGTGGGATTGGCCGCTCTTTGCATTGGCGGAGGAATGGGAATTGCCACTATCGTTGAACGGGAATGGTACTATTGAGGCCCTATTGTAACCCATGACAATACCAAAATAATGCGATCTTTTCACCTGATTTTATGAACAGAAAGGGGGCAACAGCATATGATCCTTTATCAATACCCCAAATCAGAAAATCTAAAAGATGAAAGTCCTATTACGATCAGGCCGCTGAGAAAAGAAGACGAGAAAATTCTTCATGAGTATTTCTTGAGACTTCCACCAGAGGATCGGATGTGCCTCAGAGACGATGTTACCGATCCCAAAGTCATCGAAAACTGGATCTACAACCTTGACTACGATGTTGTACTTCCGCTTGTTGCCCTGGATGCTGACCATATTGTGGCCAACGGCACTCTGGAATTCGATCCCGTGGGCTGGACCAAACACCAGGGAGAAATTCGCATCACGTGCGACCCGAAATACAGAAAAAAGGGTTTGGCAACGATTCTCATCGAAAATCTGATGCAGATCGCTGTGGATTTTGGTTTGGAACAACTCACAGCCGAGTTAGCTCCGGCCCTGGATGAAGCTTACTTTCTGTTTGAAAAACTGGGGTTTAAGGAGGCTGCTGTTCTCAAAGATTTTATCAAGGATCTTAAGGAAAATTATCAGGATCTGGTCCTGATGGTCAAGAACATTTCGCCATAACGGAAATTCTATCCCTTGGATCCCAGACGCAGTCCGCCGTGGATATAAAAAACATCTCCGGCCAGGGCCTCGTTGCGATAGATATCTCCAACAAAAGCAGCGACTTCTTCCGGCTCAACCAGACGTCCGATGGGCACCTGTTCTATAATCTTATCCAGGACTTTCTGATTCATTCCTTTTACCATGGGAGTTCCCACATAGCCCGGTGCAATGGCCACGCAACGGATCTTATCTGCCAGGCCGCGCCGGAAAAACTCGGCAGTGATTACTTTTGGCATAACCGACATCGCAGCCTTGCTGGAGGAATAATTGATCTGTCCCGCTGTTCCCAGAGAACCGGTGGAAGATACCAAACAGATCAATCCCTTGCAGTTATGATTGATCATGCGTTCAACGCATTCCCGCACGGTTAAAAACACACCGGTCAGGTTGATATCAATAACCGTTTGAAATTGCTCCAGAGACATTTTTCTGTTAACCTTTCCGGTTTCTCTGTCCGTGGACAACATCAGTCCATCCTTAATAATCCCGGCAAAAGGGGCAACTAGATTGATCTGCCCGAATTTTTCAATTGCGGTATCAGCCAGTTTGGCACAATCATCTTCATTGGTAACATTACAGACCACTGAAGTAACTTCACCATGTAACTCTTTAATTTCAGCCTCGGCCTGCTCCAGAAATTTTTCAGCCACATCCGCGATAACCACCTTGCCGCCGTTTTGCACCCAGTATTTGGCAACTGCCAGACCGATGCCGCCGCCGCCGCCGGTAATAACCGCAACGGATTCCTTAATGTTCAGCATATTTTTCCTCTCTTTTATCACCATCTATAAGGAATGGATTTCTAAACGGTTCGTTTTTCTTAGTTTTTATGATACTGTCATGATTGATTTTTATTTTTTTTAAAAAATCTGCTCAGCGTCTCCATTGTTTCCTGAAACTGTTGGCTCTGCTTTTCTATTATTTCCTGAAATCCTTGAACCAATTCCCCCTGTGTCTCAACATTTTTTTCTTCCAAAAGCACCCGCAGGTGTTTTATGGTTTCCTCCTGAGCGGCAAATTTTTCTTTGAGGTCCTCATATTTTTTGACCAGAGCCAGGTGCTCGTCTTTTGGTACCACACCCATCAGGCGCAGATAATCTTTAAAAGACTTTTGGAAATTTTCTGATGCCTTTTTCCAGGTTTCCATATAGGCTGGTGTGTCTTTCTCCATATGTTCCAGGCCGTAGAATTTATTGAACATACCCGTAAGTTCATCAAAACCTTCAAAACTCTGCTGCATCCATTTTGACATGTCTTCCATTTGTTTCTGCCCTTTTGCGGCATTGATCAGAAAATTTCCCCAAAATTCCAGAAAATGTCTGTCCATGAAATCTTTCTCCTCACACACCTGATAACAGAGACGGGAAAGAAAAATCGGCCGTCTTCCATCCTTCCCTGCTTAGGACATTTTAACTACTTGCCTGGCTTTGAAGTTGTTTTATAGACTTTATCTGACCGGCAATCTCTTTTTCCAAGTCGGCAACCCGTTTTTTTTGATTAGCAATCTCTTTGTTTTGATCAGCGATTATCTTTTTCTGATCGGAGATCTCTTTTTTTAGGTCTGTAGCAAGCTTTTTCTGATACACAACCAACATCTTTTGTTCAGATATCTCTTTTTTCAGTTCGACAACCAGCTTTTTTTGATCAACAATTTCCTTTTTCTGGTCTGTGATCATTTTCTCTTTATCAGCAACTATTTTCACCTGTTTAGATATCTCTTTTATCTTATCAGCAACACTTTCATCCATCTTATTGTATTTATTTGCTAATTCCAGATACTCATCCTTGGGTACCAAACCCACCAAGTCCAAGTAATACTTGAAGAACTTCTGAAAGTCTTCTGTTGTCATTTCCCAGGTTTTTATATAGTCGCAAGGCTCTTTGGACCAAAAATCCATACTGCAAAATGTTCTGAACATCTCTGGAACTTCCTCAAAATCACTTAACCCTTGCATAATCAATTTTGTCATGTCTTGCATCTGTTTTTGTCCTTTTTCTACGGTAATTAATTGATTTTTCCAGAATTCGTAAAAATATTCTTCCATAAGACTGTTCTCCTTATAAGCTGTCTTCCAAATCCAGCTGAAACCGTACAGGTCCCCGATAGTTTTTGTCTCCAAAACGGGTATGAAGCGCACATGCGGATGTTGGATTGGACCATGAAGTAGCAATGGCCACATGACCTTTTGGGAAAGGGGTCACTTCAACATCGATATAATCAAGAGGTGCGAGAGCCGTTTCTTTCTCAACCAGATCATCACTTTCACCGTAGCAGATAAGCCATTTAATTCCCTTTTCCTGCAATCGTTTTAAATTAAGCTTTTTTCCAAAAAGGGTTACCGGAAACGTTCCGTTTTTGTTAATCGGGATGTTATAGGAAACAAAACTCATATGGGTAATCTCTATGGGAAGATCATTACGTTCATTGCTCATCCAGTAATTAATTGCAGCCGCCGTCTTGCTGATTTTCACATCTTTACCCCCCTGTCGGCCAAACATCATCAAATCTCTGTAAAAAGTGGCAACCGGTGATTCATCCCCTATGCTTTTGAGCTTATAGATCCATCCCATAAGTTTGCCGTCCACAACTTTGTTTCCATTGGGCAAGGTTTTGGTTCCGTAAGCCAGATCATAAAATCGCTGGGGCAGGCTATCAAAAAAATTCGCCAGCCCCCTGCTTTTGGTTCCATCTATGGGAGCGACACAGGTGATCAGAGCATCAACCAGTCCGTCCAGCTCACCGGAAAGGAGATTGCAAACAGCAAAAAAACCCCCCTGACAGTAACCGTTCAACGTTACGGGTTTTCCATGTCTTTTTTGCACCGTCTCACAGAACAAGCGGGTATCACGGGCATCATCTTCACCGGTCATGACCTGAATCGCCTCAGTCGTATTGATATCCTTGAGGATTCTAATATAGGTGGGAATCCCCTGGTTTGCAAAACAATGGGTGTAACTCTTATTTTCATAGGGTAAAAAGGCCAGAATATTGGCTCCCAGAACATAGGGAGGAAGAATTAGGACCGGTTTGCCGTTTTTATTGACTTTAACCTTTTTATCCGTCGGAAGGATTTGATAAAGAATGAACCGTTCTGTTTCAGTAACCTTTTTATTGTCATCCCGTTCAAAATGGAACCCATATTCCGGTTCAATATTTTGGATGGCCTGTGGATACCTGTTGGCCATCACGTCCATCATTTTCGTCTGTCGTTCTAAAAAGGCTTCTAAATCTTCACCATCTGCACAAAAAAGCGTGTTGAACATGGCGGCAATAGCGTTTTCCATTTCCATCTTTCCTGAAATATTTATCGCTTGCATGCCACCGCTAATACCTTTGCTTATAAGGTCAAGATTAAACGCCAAAAGATCCATATAGGATTGAACCGTCTCCAGGGGCGAAGTGCTCCAAAGTTTGTTTTTTTCCACATTATTGAAATAGCTTATAGCAATCAAATAGGGGAGCATAAAATCATTGGCGTACTTGGACATAGCACTCAGGTAATTTTGTGAGGCACTAATGAGGTGAGAGAATGCAGAAACGTTTTTGCGAAATATCTTGTTAAGAAATTCAGGATCATTCGGGCTGTTCTTCACCTTAACCATATCTGTTTACCCCTCCCCGTAATTTAAAACATTATGTGGCTCATAGCCATACCCCGAAGTTCCTACAGGCTGGCCATGAACCACACTTAAAACTTGGCTTTATTTGCTAAAACCGGTAAAACATTTTTCCAGATTTTGATAATTTTGGTCAACTATCTTTTTGAAATCATCACAACCTTTTTTATAGCTCTTCATCCACTCAGTTATGGCTTTTTTCCCCTGCTCGGGCATCCATGTTGCTTGATCTAAAAGAGAGTTTGCCATTTTTTCGTTCTGCTCCCTAAACATGGTCATTGTGTTATAGCCGTTGTCAAAGGCGGTTTTATTGAATTGAGCCATCTGCTTAAAAATTTGATATTGTTCCATTACGTTATCTCCTTACCTTATTTTTTGGTTTCTTGATTCTTATCAAATGCGCTAAAAAAATTTTCCACCCTTTTAAAGTTTTCATCCACGCTCTTTTTAAAATCCTCACGCCCTTTTTTATAGGCTTTTACCCAATCATTGATCGCATTTCTTCCTTCTTCGGGCATCCATGTGGCCTGATTCAAGATAGTACCGGCCATACTTTCGGCCTGCTCCTGAAGCAAAACCATGGCATTGAAAGTGTTGTCAAACGTTGTTTTCTGAAAATCGATCATTTGCTTTGCAATTTTTGATGAATCCATGTTAATAATCCCTCCTGTTAATTTTTTTTATTTTATGGCTTGAGGCGTTCATGTCTGAATAATAACCTTTAACTTTTATTTGTCAAGAAAAAATGTTGCGATGCAGCAATTTTTTATCTGTTTTAAATCTATTCCGTTATAAACTAACAACCACCTTTAATTTATTATAAATATATTAGATCTAAAATATGAAATTAGATCTAAAAAAAGATTTTTTATCGCAATAGAACATAAAATAAGTTTGTGAATTTTATTTTCAAAATAAGGAAAAACAGATGTCCGATAAAGTAAAACTAAAAAAATATGCCAACAGACGATTGTACGACATGGAAAAAAGCGCATATGTTACACTCCATCAGGTGGCGGATCTCATCAGACAGGGCCGTCAGGTGGAAGTGATTGATGCAAAAAGCAAAGAGGACGTAACCGCCTCTATTCTCAGCCAAATCATTCTGGAGGAAGCAAAAAACAAAAACATTCTTTTGCCGGTGCCGGTTCTTCACCTGATTATTCAATACGGTGATAATGTACTGGGAGAATTTTTTGAGAAATACCTTCAGCAAATGATTCAGACATACCTTGCCCATAGACATGCAGTTGACGACCAGTTTAAAAAATGGCTCGAAATGGGACAGGATTTTTCAAATATGGCCCAAGAAACTATGGCCGCTCTATCACCCTTCAAATCCTTTTTTGATCAATTTTCTTCTTTTTCAAATAAACAGGAGCAAAAAAAGGAAGAAGAATAAATAAACGGAAAGAAAATTCTAACTCATAGTAATCAGGGAAAATATGTGTTCGGACATAAACTTTTCTATCGCTGAATTAGTTAGTGTTCATCCATAAATGAGGATTTTTGTTCAAGATCAAGGCATGCGAAAAAAATAACCGCAGACATATAGTTGATATTTCGAGGATTATTTTTTGAGCATAACGCAGAAATTGGGCAAAAAGACCATTTATGGATGAACACTAGTTATATTTCGGGAACCATTTGACGCAATTCTTCATAAGAGAAAACCGGGCCATCAACACACACGTACTTCGTACCGATATTGCATCGTCCACAGATGCCTATTCCGCATTTCATGCGTTTTTCTAACGTAGTAATGATCTGATGATCTTCAAAATCCAACCGTTTGAGTCCTATGAGAACAAACTTGATCATAATGGGCGGTCCACAGGTAACAGCTTTGCAATTATAAGAACTTGGCGCTTCTTCGGTCAGGACGGTAGGGACAAAACCAACCCGCTCCTTCCAACCCGGAAACTCACGGTCCACGGTGAGTACCAGTCTTACGCCACCGGATCGCCATTCATCAAATTCATAGGTGTAGCAAAGATCTTCCGGCGAACGGGCACCGTAAATCAACATGATATCACCGTAATCCTCACGGTTATCAAGCATGTAAAGAAGCAGTGTGCGCAACGGGGCCATGCCGATGCCGCCGGCGATAAAGAGAATATCATGTGCTTTTAACTTATCAACGGGAAAACCGTTGCCCAGAGGGGCGCGCACCCCGATCTGATCTCCGATATTCAGCTGGTGTAGCCGCTGGGTCACCTCACCGGTGCGCATCACACTGAATTGCAAATAATCTTTTCGAGTTGGCGGCGAATTTATTACAAAGGTGGATTCTCCCACTCCAAAAACGGAAAGTTGCCCGACCTGCCCGGGTTGAAATGAAAATTCTCGCATCTTTTGTTCGTCGTTCAAAACCACGCGAAAGGTCAGGATATTTGAAGTCTCCTGAATAATATCCTGAATGGTCGCCAATTCCGGTAGAAAGGGATTAGAATCAATTTTCGGCATCCACTGCCTCCTTCAAATGATGTACAATCTTGCGTATGTCTATGAATACGGGGCAACTTCGGATACATCGTCCACACCCGCAACAGGATATCATGCCGTTATACGTATCAGGAAAATAGGAAAATTTATGGCCCACCCGGTTCCGATAACGTTCAAATTTTTCGGGCCGCGGATTATGGCCGCTGGCTTCCAAGGTGTAATGATAGAACATACAGGAATCCCAGGAGCGTATCCGCTCGCCCTCAAGATCCCTGGATTCATCCGTAATATTGAAACAATAACAGGTCGGACAAACAAATGTGCAAATTCCGCAACTAATACACCTGGAGACCATATCGCGCCAATAATCCATATCTTCAAAACGACCCGTGAAATCTTTTGCACTCCGGGTTAAATCATATTCTCCAATACGTTTGGCTGTTACTTGTTCTTGAATTCGCTGAGCTTTTTCTATCTGTTCGGGCGTGGCTGGTTTTCCCATTATGGGAATCAGCTTCCGGCCCTTGTCATTAAGTGCTTCGATCACATAGCCGTCGTCCACCGGAACCATCCAAAGATCACTGCCCTCCCTATCTCCGGGACCGCTGTCCACGGATGAGCAGAAACAGGCACTGTCTTCCGTGTCGCACAGCAGGGTTGCAAACAGGGTTTTTTCCCGGCATTGTGCATAATATGGATCTTTATATCTGCCGTTAAGAAAGACGTGGTCAAAGGTAAAAAAACCGCGCACATCACAAGGGCGTGCCCCAAAAACAAGAGCAGAGGATACCTCCTGGCGGTCTTTTAGATCAATGCGCTGTTTGGAAGGATCTTGGCTATCCTTTTGATACCGGAAACGCAATAAGGTTTCTACTTGTGGAAACAACACGTTTTTCGGACCTATAGTGCTTTGCCGGTCTAATACAACGACGTTATCCCTGTAATACGGTAAAAACCGAACGCCCCATTTTTCATCTCCCATCTCAACCGGAACCCAGACATCCATTTCTTTGGAAAGACGCTCCAGCATGGCAGCCAGCTCACCTTGAGCAATAAAGATTTTTTCGTACATGAATTGTTTTCTCTCAGCTTATCATCATATTCCCTTCTCACTGGGATCAAAGGTCAGCAAGGGCGGTTGTTTTTGAGGGTCGATCCCGGCTTCGTAGTCCAGAAGCTCCTTAACGATTTGATTCAGTTTCTTTTTAATCAATGTTACCGGTATCTCCACCGGGCAGACGCGTTCGCATTCGCCACATTCAGTACAGCGTCCGGCAAGATGCATAGCGTGGATCATATGATAAAAGAATTTTTCCTTAAGATCACAACGTTGGGCAAGCCACTTGGGAGTTCGGGTCTCCACAATACAACTGTCCCGGCACACACACAGCGGACACGCATTGCGACAGGCATAGCAGCGAATACATCGGTCAATTTCTTTTTCCCAAAATTTCAGACGATCCGGTAGCGAATACTGTTCTATCTTTTCAACATCCCCATAGGCTTGGTCATCTCCGGCATGGGGCGTTATGGGTTCACCGACAAGCAAATCATAAATGATCGGATTGGGATACCGACAATGCAGGCATCTTTGTTCCATTACGTGCTGCAGTGGAAAACGATATGTCTTTTGTGCGGTTTCAACCACTAGCTCTTGGCCTTGGATGGTTACCTTTTGAACATCCTTTAAAGATGGCTCAAAACGCATGAGCCGATGCCAATTCACCGTGCCTTCACAAGGTATGCCCACTATATAAAGGGTTTCCCGGGTGACAAATTTTTCCTGAATTAAAGCGACCAGAGAACGACTGTCGCATCCTTTGACACAAATGCCGATTTTTTTGCCGTCTTCCCGGACCGAGGCATTCAGAGTTTTTACTAAATAATTACAAAGATTCTGGGAACACAGAGGATTCCAAACCAGTTTGTTAAGATCTTCTACCTGACGGATGAAAGACGGCGAAGCATGTAAAGAATCGTAGCCGGGTTCCCAACCGAGCACGACCTCAAGTTTTTCGAAAACTTTTAAAAACTCTCTTTGTAATGTTTTGGCCTTGTCTTCCATAAGCACTTTTATTGTTTTAGCAGCGTATCAATAAATTATGGATTCGGGTCAATATAATTATTTCATTCACCGGAACTTATTGGCAATTTACTTTTTTTATTAATTCCTAATCAAAAAATGACATCATCGCTTTAGCGTTACTTTCTCCATGAACGCCGGGGTTCGGTCCCAAACCATGAATTGTTTCGGAAAACTCTGTAACCACCTGTTGCCAGAGCTGTCCTTCAGAAGACGATACCCAGGTATAACGGAATCGATCCGTGTGAATTCCCATAAACGGCAAAAATTGCTTAAGGACCTCCAGGCGCCGCCTGGCATAAAAATTACCCTCGTTATAATGGCAATCTTTAGGATGGCAGCCGGATACCAGCACGCCATCAGCGCCATAGATAAGGGCTTTGACAACAAACAGAGGATCCATACGCCCGGTACATGGTATACGGATGATACGTAAATCTGTGGGCTGGTGAAACCGGCACACACCGGCGGTATCTGCACCGCCATAGGAGCACCAGTTGCATAAAAATCCCACAATTAATAAATCTTTTTTTGTTGTGGATTCCTCTTTGGAATTAACCATGCCTTTCTCCGGCACACAGCACGTCGATTTCGGCAAGGATCTGATCATCCGTGCAATGTTGCAGTTGTATGGCCTTGGGCGGACAGGTTGCGTTGCACAACCCGCATCCCTGACACACCGTATCCAAAACTTCCGCCTTTTGTGACCCGTCCCTTAAGGTCTTCCACTGAATCGAGCCGAACGGACAGACATCAATACATTTCCCGCAACCGATACACATACGTTCATTGACGCTGGCGATTTGTGGATCTGTTTCAATGGTATCCCGGGAGAAAAGCGCCTGGGTTTTTGCCGCTGCAGCACTGCCTTGGGCCACTGAAGCCGGAATGTCTTTAGGGCCCTGGCAGACGCCTGCAAGGAAAACGCCCGCGGTATTTGTTTCCACGGGGCGTAGTTTGGGATGACTTTCCATATAAAATCCGTACTCGTCATAAGAAATGCGCAGTTTTTCGGCCAAATCTTTTGCTCCGGCAGATGCGGCCACACCGGTTGCCAGAACCACCAGATCGGCGTCAACTTCTACCTGGGTACCGAGCAGAGTATCCATTCCCTGAACAACGAGGCGTTCTCCCTCGGGATATATCTTACCGACTCGACCCCGGATATACTGAACACCATAATCTTCCTGAGCGCGTCGTACAAACTCCTCGTAATTTTTCCCCGGCGCACGGATATCTATATAAAATACATAGCAATTACAATCCTGGATATGGTCTCGTGCCAAAATAGCCTGTTTGGCGATGTACATACAGCATATTCCCGAACAATATGGACGTCCGATGGAGGGGTCACGGGACCCCACACAGGCAATAAAAACAATATTTTTGGGTTCTTTGCCATCAGACGGACGAAGAATATGTCCGCCGTAAGGGCCTGAAGCATTCACCAGTCGTTCAAATTGCATCCCCGTGATGACATCCGGATACTGTCCGGCCCCGTATTCGCCATAAACCGAATGGTCCACCAGATCAAAGCCCGTGGCAACGATGATGGCACCGACTTCTTCCACAACGGTTTCATGTTTCATATCAAATCGGATAGCGTCCACCGGACAGATCTTTTGACATATCCTGCATTTCTCTTTTATCATATACCAGCAATATTTTGGATCAATTCTCGCCCTCTTGGGAATTGCCTGGGGAAAGGGGATATTGATGGCTGTTGTAGTATCCAATCCTTCATTGAACCCATCAAAAGATTTTTTTGCCGGACACTTTTCCATGCACAGCCCGCAACCGGTACAGGCATCCCAATCCACATAGGTCGCTTTCTTCCGGATACCCACTTTGAAATTACCCATATAACCCGATACGGACTCGATTTCACTATAGGCATAAAGCCGGATATTTTCATTTTGAGCAACGTCCACCATTTTCGGCCCCAGGATACATGAAGAACAGTCAATGGTGGGAAACGTCTTGTCAAGTTTGGCCATCTTGCCGCCGATGGTCGATTCCCGTTCCACCATGACAACGTCCAATCCCCCTTCAGCACAATCCAGGGCGGCCTGGATACCGGATATACCGCCGCCAATGACCAGCACCCGTTTATTAATGGGAACCTGTGAAGAAAAGAGCGGCTCATTAAAACGCAGCTTTTCCACCGACATTCGGACCAAATCGATGGCTTTTCGCGTATTGGCTTCTGTGTCCTTGCTGATCCAGGAACAGTGCTCTCTGATATTGGCCTGTTCGAACATATACCGGTTCAGACCCGCTTTTTCCACGGCGCGACGAAACGTTACTTCATGCATACGAGGAGAACACGCCGCCACCACGACTCCCTGGAGATCGTATTCTTCGATGGCCTGCTGAATTTCCTGCTGACCCGGTTCCGAACAGGTATACATATAATCTGTGGCGTAAACCACATCCGGATATTCCAGGGCTTTACGTGCAACCGCTTCCGTATCTACGGTAGCGGCAATATTTGTTCCACATTTACAGATAAAAACGCCGATCCGCATATGTTCCTACCTTAAGCGCTTTTCAATTGGGTCTGGTTCTCGAGTGGTTCGGATTTTTCCTTGAAGAGATCATCAGCACTTACAAACAGTTTGTCAAGGCCGAGCTTTTTAGGATCGATTCCCAGAGTAAAACCAAGGAGCTGCGTAATATACACCACCGGCATTTGGAACGTCGTATGCCAGTATCGATTGACCTGAGACTGGCGCAAATCCAAATTCTGCTGGCATAAGGGACAGGCGACTGCTACGGCAGCGGCACCCAAACGCCGGGCCATATCCAGAATTCTTCCTGTCATTTTACCCACAATATGATTTTGGGTAACCCCATAGGCAGCACCGCAACATTCCGTTTTATAGGGAAATTCGGGAACAGATGCGCCCATTGCCTGAAGCAATTTGTCCATGGAGATCGGATTCTCCGGGTCATCAAATCGGGCAAATTCCGGCGGACGCGAAAGCAGACAGCCATAATAGGGTATAATCACCTTATTGGTAAGCCGATACCGTATCTTTTCACGGATTGTTTTTGGGCCAATATCCTCGTATAGCATTTGTAGCACGGAAATCGCTCGAATCTGTCCTGAAAAAGGCATCTGTAATATGTCCAGAAAGGATTGTTGTTTTTCTTCATACTTTCTGATGGCCTCTTTGAGAGCCTTTAGACAGCTCGGACATGGGGTCATGACAATATCAAGGCCCATTTCTTCGGCCAATGCCAGGTTCCGTCCCGCCAGAGCCGCTCCGAGCAAAGGATCATATGAGTGTGCCGGTGTTGAACCGCAGCAGTTCCAATCAGGAATTTCTTCAAGTTCAATGCCCAAAGCCGTGCACAGCGCACGGGTCGATTGATCAAACTCCACAGCGGTTCCCGTTACGGAACATCCCGGATAATAGGCGATGCGTTTGGCCGTCTGACTCATAATGTCCTTTGGCTAATCGATATTCTTTTTATTACGATAATCTTCAAAACGTTTAAAAATATCGGAAACTTGTTTCCGCCCGCGAATTCGGTGCGGTATGATGGGAAGCTTGCCTTTCTTGAGCACCTTTGGCGCAAGATCGATGTCCGTAAAAGGCTTTTTGGCTTTGAGGTTATATTTCGCCAGCAATCCGGTTTCGAACACACGTCCAAAAATTTTTACTGAATTGATGAATTCGTCATAAAAGAGCTGGATATTTTTTATGGAGACCGTGTCTTCTTCGACCGAAAGAAATCGCAAGGTTTCCATAACGCGGGCAATATCGATATTGCAAGGGCATCGTGTTGTACAGGCCTGGCAGTCGGCACACAACCAGATAGAGCGAGACCGCAACACAGCCTCCTTCTGACCCAGCTGGATCAAGCGCATGATCTGATTAACAGGATAATCATAAACATAAGTATAAGCGCAACTTGCACTGCAATTGCCACACTGATAGCATTTGGAAATCTGCTGCCTGCTTTCTGTTTCCACTTGATGGATAAAATTGTCATCACAGTCCCGTGGCATCCGGAGACCATTTACAAGTGTCATTGGGTATTATCCCTTTTGATACATAAGATCGATCAGGTACTGCTTCCGTTGTAACCGAAGTCTTCCAATAATTGTTGAAACTCATATTTTACGCGCTGATACATTCGAGAGTTTTCTATGGCAAATGCGCATTGTTGCGCAACGGCATTTGCAAACCGAATTTCTTCTTCACCGAAAGACCGGTCTCCTCCAGTGAAAATGGTTAACTCTCCGATGATTTTCTTTCGTACAACAAGAGGAATGGTAAGGATTTTACGAATATTTTCCTTAATAATTTCTGACCGATATTCAATCCTGGGGTCTGTCTTCACGTCATCGATGACGATAATTTTTTCGATCATTTTCTGATCCGCACCTCGTTTTTCCTTTATGGGTCCTATCTTTAAGAACTCTTTGCTCAGACCGTAAGAAGCGGCCAGTTGCAATTGCTGTGTCTTGGCATCTAATAGGCGTATCTGTGTGCCCCGTGCTCCCAGTACGCCTGTGATTTTGTTTACTGCAAGTTGCAAAACTTTTTTTATGTTCAGTGTGGAGTTGATGGCGCTACTGATTTCTTGAAAACTGAGAAGGAATTGTCGTTCTCGCTCCAACAAATGATACATACTGCGTCTCAAAATAAAGGATACCACGGCACGGCTGGTGATGGCTCTGGCAAATTTTACATCCGTTCGGGTGAGCTCCCCGACTTTATCATCAAACAAAGCAACCACCGAAATATTCTCCTGATACACTTCAATGGGAAACAATAAAACGGAACCGATGCCTTCCGCAGTCATGGCTTTATAGTCGGGGTTTTTTTCCATCTTCCGGATGTCCCTGATGACAAAGGTATCATCCGGAATTCGTGAAAATATACTCTCTGGCGAATCACTTAATTCAGAATAAATGAAATCTTCGCTTAAGCCGAAACTGGAAACCAATTCCAGTTGTTTATCTTGGGAAAACGTCACTCTGATACTGCTGCGACCGAAATCGAGCGCTTTTGATTGTCGTTCCACATGTTCTCCCTCAGGAGATTTTATTTTAATGAAACAGCCCTTAATATTAAGCGTTTCCGTTACAAATCGTGTAACGAGATTTAATACTTTTCGCTCATCCGCCCCCTCACATATGGCACGGTTGGCTTCTGCAAATGGTGATAAGTAGTCTGGAGAGCTCATATTTTATAACTCCTTTCCAGCTAAATATTTTCATTCAGCATCTCCTCAGATACCGATGATAATTTTTCTTTAAACTTTAAACCAAATAGTTCCGATGAACAACAGTTTTTGAAAAAATCATTAAAAATTATCTTGAATTACGCAAAGGCATTGCAAGTCTTACCGGTTAGCTGATAGAAACATATATTCCGAAATTCTCATGAAAATTTTTTCAGATTTTCATTAATTTTTGGAGGCCGTCCATGTCGAGCATAAAAGAGTTAACAAGACTTATGCAGGAGCTTGACGATCAGCTTAGGGTTTGCATGCGGTGCGGCATGTGCCAAGCGGTGTGCCCCTTGTTTTTGGAAACCGGTCTTGAATCAGATGTCGCCCGCGGAAAACTGGCGCTTTTAGACGGGCTTGTGCAGCAACTGTTTAAAGACCCTAAGGGTGTTAACGATCGTCTGAACAAGTGCCTTCTGTGCGGATCATGCGCCGCAAACTGCCCCAGCGGCGTGAATGTTTTAGAAGTTTTCATAAAGGCGCGTGCCATACTCACCGGCTTCATGGGTCTTTCTCCGGCAAAAAAGGTGATTTTGAGGGGGGTGCTGTCCCACCCCGTAATCTTTGACAGCATGGTTGCCTGGGGTTCTAAATTTCAGAAAATTTTTACGCGACCGGCAAGCGAGAATATTGGCACGTCCTGCGCTCGGCTGGTTTCACCATTGCTTAGAAACCGTCATTTCAAACGACTTGCTCCGGTACCGTTTCATCGCATGATTCCATATTTAAATACAGAACGGGGTCGTTCCGGCATCAAAGTCGCCCTTTATGTGGGGTGCCTTATTGATAAAATCTTTCCTGACATCGCCCGAGATGTTATCGATGTTTTAAATTATCACGGCGTGGGAATTTTTATGCCTGAAGGACAGGGCTGCTGCGGAATACCGGCAATCTCTTCAGGCGACACCCAGACGTTTAACCGTCTTGTGCGCCATAACCTTGAAATATTTGGTGCCGAAAAATTTGATTTTCTGGTTACCTCGTGTGCCACCTGCACATCGACAATTAAGAAAATTTGGCCGATGATGGCGGATAAAGATTCCGGATATGTTAAGAGCAGAATCCATATAATTGCTCAAAAAACAATGGATATCAATCAGTTTTTGGTATCAAAGGTTGGGCTGAAAAATGTCAAATTCAATGATCGCATTGATCCCGTTACCGCAACCTATCATGACCCATGCCACCTTAAAAAAACGTTAGGCGTATTTGCCGAACCCAGATCTCTCATCAAAGCCAACCCGGGATACCGGCTTAAAGAAATGCCTGAATCGGACCGGTGTTGCGGCCTTGGGGGAAATTTTAATTTACAGTACTATGAACTCTCGACGAATATCGGTCAATTAAAACTTGAAAACATCACGGCTTCCGGATGCCAAGTTGTCGCAACCGGATGCCCGGCCTGTATGCTTCAATTCTTTGATATGCTGTCAAAATCCGGTGACACTATACGTGTTAAACATCCCGTGGAAATCTACGCGGAGTTATTGAGAAAATATCCCGGTTAAATTTTATTGCTACTAAGGCAATTTCCTGATAATGTTGCGATTACCCGGAGGGGTCTACAATGAAATCGGATTGCGAGCGGGAGCTGACACCGGCAACAAAACAAGCCGTAACGACGCAATAAACCGATCTCAATATACATAATATAAAGCCCATGATCCCATGAAAAGCCACAAGAAAATGATGGCGTTATTATCCCCTAAGGAAACAGTTAAATAAAGCCTAAGATCTTTTAAAAAACAATGGGTTGAGCCATGAAAATCAAAATCATAGACAATCTGGAAGGAAAGATAGAGTCTCTGAGCGATTCAGAAGCGGAAAAAATCACCGCGTTGATCAGACAAAATACACAGGATGTCAATCAAGGAGAGTATACTCCGGCTCAGTTAGAAAGATTAAACGCCTTTGCAACACCGGAGAAAATTCAGGAAGAGGTTAAGAGAGGCTTCCTGGTCACGCTTTCCAACGATGGGGGAGATCTGATCGGGTTTGTGATCGTCATACGAAAGGGATTGAAGCTTATCATAAAAACAATGCAGGTCAAAACAGACCACTGCAGAAAAGGCTACGGTTCAATTTTATATACGCACTGCGAAAATCGACTCAAACAAGCGGGTTTGCATGAAATAGAGGTCGAAGTTCCCAAATTTCCACGCTCGGAGGCTTTCTACAGGAAGCACGGATTCACAAAAACCGGAAATCCTACTCCCATGGATTTGTATTTCGCTATGTTCAAATACCTTTGAACTGAAGTGTCTGTTTGTCAAACCCCTCGCACCGTTTCTTAACCTTTTGCTTATTTATATTTTAATCTTTCAATATCTTTCGACCCTAAAATAAATGTAACGTTTATTATTTGCCGGAATACATTTACTTGCCTGTCGAATTTATGTCACTTTTCATTTGCTTACCAAATCTGAGAGGTTCTTCTGCAACAGCCTCCTTTGTTCTATTTAACTGATATAAAAGGCATATTAATATCTTTTTCTTTTTTTCAGGGCTTTGGAACAGTTATTGCTTACTGTATAGCTGAAGAAATCTAAACAAACAACTCTTCATTATTTATTATTATAATTTTTATGAAGAAAAGTAGCATTAAGTTGGAAGCATTATACCCATCAATTCCTTAGACACCCATTGATGCCGTAGGTATTAAAAGAATGATTTAACTTGTCCTTTTATTTGGAGCACTGATCTTTAAATTCATATTCCCAGCGCCGAAAACGATGGAAATCTGAATTCGTAGGTCTTTGATATGAATTAGAATTAATAGACAATCGGCGGAATAAAGGAAACAAAGGACACCTCACATGATACCGATTAAAATTGAGGACGCCAACATTGAAATTTTGGCAAGGATAGCTAAAGCAACATCTCATAAATTCAACTGTTCGATGAATATCGACTTTAAAAATGGAAACCGGAGAGTAGAATTCATTGGTGATGAGTTTTACAAACCTTTAATTGCGGAAGAAGTGTTAGATATTTTCGCAAAGAATGAAAAATGATTCAGAGAACGCTTTATTTCTTAAAGTAAATTCAAGCCGCTTCTTTGATAATAAAGAATTTTTGCAACCACTTTGAACCTTTAAACAAAGTTTAACCTCTAAATTTTCCTTTTCTTTCTGAAGTCAATGCATCCGAACCTCTTTCCAAAATTTTTTCAAAAAATATAATAATGTGAAATGCTTTTCACATTATGTAGAACACAAAATTCATAACCTTTGGTCCGGACTCTTGCTGTTGTCTATCTATCAGCCTGTAATTACTACAATTAATCATGTTGTTTCGTCTTTGCATGGTTTTTGCATAATAAAGAATAATTCCATCTGGACACGGTGTCCAGATGAATCGATACAATTCAAGTTTTCGTGGAAAACCTTTGTCATCTACGATCCACAATTTATCGGCGGTGATGCAGATGAAATTCAGGAGTTAATTAATGTACCTTGCTCACTACAATTTAAAAGAAAAACCTTTTAAGATAAGTACGGATCCAAAATTTATATGGCTAGGAGAAAATCACCGGGAGGGCATTTCCGTTTTGGAATATGGTGTGCTTGACAATAAAGGCTTCCTCCTTATCACGGGCGATGTCGGTACAGGCAAAACCACTCTTATCAATGAGTTATTAGAGCGTCTTGGAAACGATATTATTGTGGCTAATATTACCAATCCCGTTTTGGAACAAATCGATTTTTTTAACATTATTGCACATGAATTTAAAAGCGATATAACCTTTGACAGCAAAGGGGCTTTTTTGACTTATTTCCATCGCTATTTGAACGATTGTTACTCAAAAAACAAAAAAGTAATCCTTATAATTGATGAGGCACATAGACTGGATCAAGAGCTTCTCGAACAGATACGACTCCTATCAAATATAGAAAGGCCGGATACAAAACTTCTAAATATATTCTTTGTCGGTCAGAATGAATTTATTGATATTATTTCAAACACAGAGAATCGGGCTTTAAAGCAGAGAATTAGTATCAACTACCACCTTGATCCTTTGAATGAAACGGAAGTCGGGCAATATATTCTCCATCGTCTCAATGTCGCAGGTCTTAAAAACAACATTTTTAATGAACGTGCAATTGGTGAAATTTTCTATTTTTCCAAGGGATATCCGCGCTTGATAAACATTATTTGCGATCATGCATTATTGACCGGTTTTACTAAAGAAGTAAAAACAATAAACGAAAAGATTATAAGAGAATGTGCGAAGGAACTCCTCTTACCCATTGAAAGGAATGATCATTATCATAACAAGCCGGAAATCACGGAAAAAACGCTGCCAGAGTTTGTAATTGAGCCCAAAAGAAAAGTTTCGGGAAGAAAATTAAAATATATTTCGACTTCAGTGATATCATTAATCATTCTCGGCTTTCTTTTTTACCCGGGCAACCTGGGTGGCCACATCGGCAATATCAAGAAATATTTCAAACCTGAACTCAGCGAACAGGCAAGATTAACATCCATAAATATACCGAAAATTGCGATTGCAAAACAAAACATAAATCCCTCTGTTCAAGATTCGGGAAACTCTTCCAATACACCTCTTCCATCAACAGGCCTTACGTCCAAAAATGATCATGCCTATACTCAAGCGGAAAAAGATATTACAGCACCACAACAATCAGACAAAATTCCTAAACTAAGCTCTATTCAAGACCTTAACCAGGAAGAACGAGCGAATAAAACGGGTAAGCCCAAAAAAATTATGACACCAGGATTCATTCCCGATCAAAAAAAAATTATCAATTTCGGATACAATTCAAATGATCTTTCAGAAGAAGCTCTTGAAATATTAAAACAAACCAGACAATTCATTATTCAACATCCCAATACAGAGGTTATTGTCGAAGGGTATACCGACGCTTATGGAAATGATCGCTATAACAAGAAGCTTTCAAACTCCAGGGCGAATATTGTGAAAAGCTATTTTGTGGGCCGGGGAATTAGCCCGTCAAGATTCAAAACCTTTGGAATGGGTCAAAAAAATCCAATTGGATCAAACAATACCAAAGAAGGAAGGATGCGGAATCGTAGGGTTGAGATCCAGTTCAATACTATTAAACCATAATGCCTGCCTAATTTTCCGATGCTGGAACAACTTTTTTTTTCGTGATGATTTGAAATTGTCTTGTTTTCAAACACAAAATAATTTATGGTAATTTTTCAATTTCCAGATTGATTGTAGAAAAAAATTCTACAACTTTCTTTTCTGCTGTAAAATGCCGGAGTGGTGAAATTGGTAGACGCACGGGACTCAAAATCCCGCGGGCTTTATGCCCATGAGAGTTCGATTCTCTCCTCCGGCACCAACCCAAAAGCCAACGGTTACGGTTGATCATATCAAAGCCTCTTGGATTTAGCCAAGGGGCTCTTTTGCGTCTAAATCGACTATTTTTCCCAAGGAATATTTCGATGAAAACGTCCCATCGCCATATATTTTCTTCAAATTGATAATGATAAATAGGCTCTTTTTTGACAATTATCATGTCGTATGATATATAAAATATTGTGATGTGAATCGACTCCTCTTACTCATTCATTACTGCCTATTGCTCCTGTTGTTCATTCATTTAGTGATTTGAGCAACAGGCTGTTAATTTACGGCTCCTTTCTATCTGCGATCTTGTTGCGACTCTAATTTTCTGCAATTTAATTAAATTATCTTTTGTGCCTAAATATCATCCCTGGAATTTCAACCTGAAACACTTCAATACAAAATTGGGAGAAAGGAGGGTAAAATGGACAAGCAAAAAGTTTTGGTCCCTTACAATTTTACCAATTATGACGAAAAGGCATTAGATTTCGTCACCCGCAGGTTTGCAGATGACAAAGGGGTTGAGGTGACATTGTTTAATGCATATACCCCTGTGCCAAAGATCGAATTGCGCAACAGTCTGATCATGGAGAAAATATCGAGCAACCTGGCTTATCTGCAACAAAAGATTCATGAGCATGAGACCGGGATTAAACAGGCCAGAGAAAAACTGATTCAAAATGGTTTCTCAAGCCATCGGGTCCGTTATATTTTCAGGGCGCTTAACAAAGACGTTGCTCAGGATATCATTGATCTTGTTATAGACAGAGGATTTGATATGGTTATTTTAAATCGTAACCCTGGCAAGATCACCCGGTTTTTTACCGGAAGCGTCTCCAACAAAGTCATGAAAAGCCTGAAACAGATCGATGTTTATGTGGTAACATGACAGGGTTAGTGAGGATAACAAACAGAAATATATTACGAAAACGTATGAATAGTATTAGATGAGGAGGAATCCCATGGCTGTTCAAAGCAAAATAGATTTAGACATATTTCAACTGGTTTTCGAGGTTATTACAAAATCTGAAAATGCGGACACAATGGCCAATCAATTAACTCAGGTTTTGGTAGGTGCTCTTGGAATCAAGGGCGCTACCATATTCGTATTGAATCCGGAATTAGAGGAACTTGAAATACTTGCCAGTTCCGGGCTGAGCATAAATTATGTTAACAAAGGACCGGTTCTGGTGGATAAAAGCATCAAGCTCTCGTCAAACCGGGAACCTGTTATTATTAGCGATGTTACAACTAGTGACCGCCTGCAATATCCCGAGAAGGCCAAAGAAGAGGAGATAAGGGCGATCGTCTCTCTCCCCATTACCTTGCATGGGAAAATAGTCGGTGCATTGCGCCTTTATAGTTCACAGGTTTGGGATATTTCGGAACGGGACATCGAATATCTGCAAGTCGTTGCCCAAAATATCGGTGTCGCCCTGATGTATTTCCGACTTGCGAACGTGGTTCTGTCCGTGAAAGAAACCGTTAATGAAGTCCACTCGGTCTGGCTTTAGATATGAAATAAAGACTTTCTGTGCGTTAAGCGGTTCGCCATATGCCCTATTTATTTGAGGGTCGGGGAGTTTCTCTTTTAGATCCCCAAATTAAGCGGAATGAATGATCAGCAACGAAATCGTACACTGTTTGAATGCATAAGGGATCGTTGCGAAAAAACAGCGCTTTTATGAATTCGTAATGAAAGGGTAAAAAATGTTATCTTACCGGATCTATTTATTTAAATATTGATACACTGTTTTTTTGTTACGAGCCCTTATGCATGAGTTTGTACGGTGGTGTTGCGGATTATTCATGGAGCGGTTAAATAAAAAAAACTCCCCGACCCCCCACTTACTTAAAAACAATCAGATCATTGTCTGCATCCATCCATACGGGAAACGTTTCCCTGGCGTTTTTCAGCGTCTCGTAGGACAGGTCGGCCGTATAGGTGACTGCCTTATTCTGTGTTTGGAATATAATATGACCAAATGGATCGATGATTGAAGAATCTCCGCTGTAACGGTGGCCGTTTCCGTCGGTGCCCACGCGATTGACTCCTATAACATAACACTGGTTTTCAACGGCACGAGCCTGAAGCAGCAACTTCCAATGTTCTGATCGCCTTTCAGGCCAGTTGGCGATAAAGATGGCCGCATCATACTGGTTTTCGATATTTCGCGTCCAGACCGGAAAACGAAGATCATAGCAGATAAAAGGTCTGATCTTCCAGCCGTGCAGTTCAACCGTAATATTATGACGGCCGGCATGATATACTTTTTCTTCACCGGCCATACGAAAGAGATGTCTCTTATCGTAGGTGAAGATCTCGCCCCGGGGATTTGTCCATATCAATCGATTATAAAAGTTGCCGTTCTCCCTTACGATAATACTTCCTGTTATATCGGCATTTTTTTGCCGTGATTTTTCTATCATCCATTTTACCGAAGAGCCCTGCATGTTTTGAGCCAAACCGGCGGGATTCATGCTAAAGCCGGTTGTAAACATTTCCGGCAGTACAATAAGATGTGTATCATCCATGACAGCATCAATCTTTTCATCAAAACCCGCCAGGTTAGATTCAATATCCTCCCAGACCAGTTCGGTCTGGATAATCGTTGTTTTTAAATCCTGCATAGTTTCTCCGCAGCCTTGTCCAAGGTTTCATCCTTTTTCGCAAAACAGAATCGAAGAACTTGATGATCGTCTTTTTGATGATAAAACACCGAGGGAGGAATTGAAGCCACACCATGTTCGATGATAAGCCGTTTTGAAAATTCCAGGTCGGATTCATCAGAAATTTCCGAATAATCGAGCATCTGAAAGTAAGTGCCGTGACAGGCTATGGGTTTAAAGCGTGATTTTTCAATGAGTTTTAAAAATCTATCCCTCTTTTGTTGATAGAAGGCTGAAAGGTTCAGATAAACATCTTTGTTTCGCATGAATTCGGCGTAAGCAAACTGAATCGGCGTATTGGATGCAAATGTCAGAAACTGGTGCACTTTTTGAAATTCTTTGGATAAAACCGCCGGAGCAAGGCAGTATCCGATCTTCCATCCGGTCGTATGGTAGGTTTTTCCGAAAGAACTGATGACAAAGCTTCGTGAAACGAGCTCGGGATGGCAGGATATGCTTTCATGCCGGATGCCGTCGAAAATAATATGCTCGTACACTTCATCGCTCAAAATCAAAATTTCCGTATCTTTAACAATATGTTTCAATGCAGTTATGTCGTCACCCGACCATACGGCTCCGGTGGGATTATGGGGTGAATTTAGGATAATGAGCCTTGTCTTTGACGTGACTGCTCGCTTAACTTCATCCCAATCGATACGATATTCCGGAAATCTAAATTTAACATATACCGGAACTCCTCCGTTTAATTCAATGGCCGGCACATACGAATCGAATGCCGGCTCCAGAACGATGACCTCATCACCTTGATGAACAACAGCAGCGATCGCCGCGAATAATGCTTCGGTAGCCCCTGATGTCACGGTAATTTCAGATACGGGATCATAGACGGCGTTATATAATTCCATTACTTTTTCAGCGATCATTTCACGAAGAATCGGAACGCCCTGCATCGGCGCATACTGATTATGGCCGGAACGCATATATTTATTCACCAGATTCAAAAGATCAGAATGAACATCAAAATCCGGAAATCCCTGTGAAAGATTTATGGCGTTATAATCATTGGACAGCTTCGTCATTACCGAAAAAATGGTAAGTCCCACATCAGGAAGTTTTGAACGTAGCATCGGGGTCCACCGGTAATGAAATTTTTTCTATTCGTGTAAAAAATTTTGATCCCATTTGCAAAAAAATTGCACCGTTAATTTAAAAAGGCATTGCCTTACTTTTGTCTTGAAATATATTTTTATTTTCAATCCGATAACCATATTAAGACATAGATATTTAGTCAACTTTTAATCTTTTCTACCCCCTCATTTACCGGAACTCTGTATGGAAATAGTGTTTTTTTAACACCTCCCGTCAAAACTTTGTCGGTATGTTGCCCTTGCTTTCATCACTTTTTCCCCACAAGTTGAATATTTTTCACTCCGCATTTGTTTAAAGATCATATCTCCCTGAAATTAAATACTATTTAAAATTATTTGCCGGCTTATGGCAATCTGTTCAAAATGGCACATCTATTGCAGATGCAAAAAAAGAATAACTTTGCGATCTGGAGAGCGACTTAAATTTTAGCCTTATAAAACGTGTGACGCATTGGAAAAAAGTCTTTTTTGAGACCATCAAGTTTATGTTAGACACCGTCATTCAAAACAAAAATTTAAATAAACATCTGACATCCTTCGAAAAAGGGAAAGTAATTTTTTTCGAGGGAGACGACACACAGGATCTGTTTATTTTAGTCTCCGGCCACATAGACATCTTAAAGGGGAAAAAAAAGATCGTAGAAATTACCGAAAAGGGATCTCTTTTTGGAGAGATGTCCTTTTTGCTCGGGACACAGAGAACGGCTACGGTAAAGGCGACAAATGATGTAAAGACCATCCGTATACCCAAACAAGAAATCGCCACCTTTCTTCATGAATTTCCTGACGTAGCCAGAGAAATTACAAAGCTTCTTGCCCAACGTCTTGATAAAACAAATCAGGTTCTTTACGGTCTTAAAGAGTTTTGCGACCAACTTCCGGACGCTGTTATTGCAACCGACAAAGAAGGGAAGATCATCACATGGAATTTCGCTGCTGAAAAACTATATGGCCGGACCTGGGATCAGATGTGCAACAAATCGGTAGAAAAAATATACGAAGAACCAAAAATTTACCAAAAATTTCTAAAAGAGGTAAAGAAAAAGCATTCCGTTAAGGAAAAGATCCTCAGAATTATACATCCCAAAAAAGGCACACGCTTTGTATCGACCAGTACCACCCTTCTTTATGACGACAATAAAAAATATCATGGGATCCTTTCATTGGGCCGGGATGTCACATCGGTCACCAACGTAAAAAAACGGCCTCGACTAACCCGCTACCGGTATCTTAACTCTTTAATTGTATTTCTGTTTTTGGCTGGAGGTGCGTTTCTGGGCCACTCCTACTTTTCAAAGAACCCCCTTGCAATAAATGTTGAAAATCAAGAATTGAGAAATCAATTAAGCAAAGATTATCTTTTCTTGAAATCAACCTTATCCAATCATTTTATAGCCAAAAACAGAACAAAAACACATCCGATAATAAAAGATTTCTTTAACAATCAATCATCTGCCGAGACGCCTTATTGCGGTCTGGTGCTACTTGACAGGAACAAGATCGTTTTTGATGCCTGTACCCTTAGAAACGAAACAGATGTTTCACATATGTTAGGAAGCAGTTATGCCGGGATAGCGTTTCAGGGTAGGGAAGACTCTATCCACAAAGCACTGTCTCTTTATCGTGCGGACAAAGATTATCCCATGGGACGGAAAAGTGTGGAGATGGCCTTTGAAATAATGAAAAGAGGTCGTCTTTTAGGCTGGTTGATTTTTCAGATGGATATGGATCGACTGAAAAAAACTTATGATATCGATGAAGCGAATTTAAAACAGTTCTATTTTAAGGAGTCGTGAAACCAGGCCCCATAAAAATATCAAATCATTGCAAAAGAAAAGTTTTTTATGGAATCCATTAAAGATATTCAGTCCTGCCAATACGAAATTGCGGAAACCGATGACGGCAGTATGACCATTTACATCCAGGGAGAAATGGATTCATCCAATGCCTCACGAATGATCGAGATCTTTGGTTCTCTGATCAACGACCGGCAGCCGTCCTCTCTGACCGTGGATCTAAAAAAGGTCACTTATCTGGATGACTTTGGCGCACTTGTCCTTGTTGAATTAAAAGAATTGATGATCCGTTCAAACGGCTTTTTTGACCTGAAAAACGCAAGAGAGGAGGTCCTCTCTATGCTCCATTCCGAAAACCTGACGGAAACGACCTCTTTTATTTCCGTTCGTCCTCCGAATATGTTTATACGGTTTGGAGAGGCGATTATCCAATACGCAGAAGATGTTAAATATCTGATTTCATTTGTTGGTTCTGTTTGTATCGCTTTTGTCAATTCCCTGTTGCACCCGAAATCGTTACGCATGGAAGAAACATGTTCATATATGCAAAAAACAGGGGTTGACGCCCTTCCGATTGTTGGGATGATTAGTTTTCTTCTCGGTCTGATTGTGGCCTTTATGTCATCCGTTCAACTCCAGTTGTTTGGCGCCAATATTTATGTGGCTTCATTAGTCAGCCTTGCCATGTGTCGTGAACTGGGCCCCATTATGACAGCGATTATTGTAGCCGGAAGATCGGGTTCATCATTTGCCGCTGAAATAGGAACCATGAAAATATCTGAGGAGGTTGATGCCCTGTTCACCATGGGATTTGACCCCACACAGTATCTGGTTGTTCCCAAAATCCTGGCATCTATTATTGTGGTTCCGATTCTGACCCTATTTTCTGATATTTTTGCCATATTCGGAGGTCTTGTGGTCGGTGTCTTTATGCTCGATCTGACGGTGAGCGCATATATTTCAGAAACCGTTAACACGTTGACCGTTTTCGACGTTTCTTGGGGAATCTTTAAAAGCGGCGTCTTCGCACTTCTCATATCGTGGATTGGCTGCTTGAGGGGATTTCAGGTTAAAGGAGGGGCGGCGTCTGTTGGGCATTCCACAACCTCGGCGGTGGTGAGTGGTATTTTTTTAATTATTGTTTCTGATGCTATTTTTACGGTCATGCTCCGTTACCTGATTTAAAAGTTTACATAACGTTTCGTCTTCAATAGATAATATTTACAAGAGGCTCATGAAAAAAGAGAAAATTGTCCAGGTAAAAGATCTTGTTGCCGGTTATGACGGGGATATCATCCTTGACCGGATATCGTTTGATATTCGTGACGGAGAAATATTTATTATTTTAGGGGGAAGCGGTTGTGGAAAAAGTACATTGCTCAAACACCTTATTGGACTTATGAAACCCCTCTCCGGGCGAATAATTATCGATGGCGATGATCTCGCTGATTGTGATGAGGCAACATTCAAAAACATATTAAGAAAGATCGGCGTTCTTTATCAAAGCGCCGCTCTTTTCGGTTCCATGACACTGGCTGAAAATGTGTCCCTTCCCATTAAGGAATATACCGATTTGCCTAAAAAATCCGTGGATACACTGGTTAAAATCAAGCTGAGTCTGGTTAATCTGAATGGCTATGAAAACTACCTTCCTTCTGAAATCAGCGGAGGAATGAAAAAGAGAGCGGGATTGGCAAGAGCAATGGCCCTTAATCCAAAAATTCTGTTTTTTGATGAGCCTTCAGCAGGTCTTGATCCGGTAACATCGGCCGAACTCGACGACCTTATTCTCCGTCTTAATAGGAACTTAGGAACCACAATGGTTATCGTAACTCATGAACTTCCCAGCATATTTAATGTGGCTCACCGGGTAATAATGCTGGACAGGCAAAGCAAAGGGATTATCGCTGAAGGTGATCCTAACTATTTGAAAGATAACAGCAAAAATCCTTTTGTAAGAAATTTTTTCAACCGCCGGCCACAAAATTGCGAAAGAATTTTTAAAGATATGAATACGGATAGCAATTAAATCATTTATTATAAAAACTTAGAAAGACATATATCGTAATGGCTTCCCAAAGAACCAAATTTGCCCTTGGATTATTTGTAACCTGCGGAATCGGAATTGCATGCTTTGCTATCATATGGTTGGGTATGTCCAAGTTTTTTGAGAAAGGTCGGTATTATGCCACCTATTTCAATGAGTCCGTGCAAGGCCTTGGTGTAGATTCTCCCGTGAAATACAGGGGCGTATCCATCGGCCGGGTAGAGGGTATTACCGTTGCCCCCGACGCAAAGTTAATACAGGTGGTATTAAAAATTGAGTCCGGTCAGACCCTTGATGGTGATATTGTTGCCCAGCTGAAATCCGTCGGCATTACCGGAAGCATGTTTGTTGAACTAGACCACAAGCAAGATGGAGAACCGGATTTTTCTCCTCATTTCAGCTTCCCTTCAGAATATCCGATTCTAGCGTCAAAACCATCCAATATCAATACGCTCATGCAAAGTATCGGCGATGCCCTTAGCCAGACAAAAGGAATGGATCTTGAAGGAATTTCCAAAAAATTCAAACGAACCCTCGACAACATAAATCAAGCCATTGCCGATGCGAATGTCAAAAGTATTTCCAAAAACATTGAATCATCCTTTAAAAAAACCGTTCTATCTATCAATATGTTAATGGATAAGGCCGGACGCAGCCTGGACCGGGCGGAAAACACCATCGGCCTGCTGGAAGGAATCACTGTTGCAAAACAAAACACCGTTAAAAAAGCCATAGACGATTTTAAGCAGACCATGGAAAACGCCAGCCTACTGTCAAAACAAGGCGTTTCCCTGGTCAATGGCACACATGATTCAATTTTTCTTCTGAGCCGCCACCTGTTAACTATTGCTCAAAACCTTGAGAAGGCCAGTGAAAATCTGAACCGATTAATCGAGTTGGTTTCCGACCATCCATCTCAATTAATATTCGGCAAAGCGCCCATTCCCCGAAAGGTTGAACAGGATGACAGCGTAAAATAAAAAGGGGACTTTAATGAAACATTTTAAAATAATATCTCTTTTTTTAACGGGCTTTCCCATACTCTTAACCGGTTGCATGAACTTAAAACAACCGGTGAATAAGATCGACCACTACACATTGGAAAGCGTGCCTCCAAAGATTTCCGGCTTAAAACCCCTTTCCCATGTAATCAAACTGGAGCGTTTTACGACATCGCCGACATATAATACCCGTCGAATAATCTACAGGGATCGATCATTTAAAAGAGATTCTTATGTCTATTGTAGATGGCGGGCGAACCCCGGGGCGCTTGTAACCCATATTTTAAACCGAGACATCAGGTTTTCCCGTCTATTTAAGGCCACCTTAACTGCTGATAGCAGATTTATCTCTTCATATATGCTGGAAGGAACCGTGGATGAATTTTTCGAATGGGATATGGAAGAGACATGGAAAGCCGTCTTATCCCTTTCCATCACTTTGATGGATGAAAAGGAAATAGAAGCCGGTGAAAAAATCCTTTTTCAAAAGACCTATCGGGAAGAAGCACCGTGTAAACAAAAAAATCCAAGAGCGCTGGCAGAGGCAATGAGCTGCGCAATGTCAGAAATTTCCGAGCACATCATTAAGGATATTTATGATTGTCTTAAAGATCGCGATCCATACACACCGGGCTAGCAAACACCCCTGCTCTTCCCATTGACACCCGCCAACGGTTAGCCTATATTGAACATATTAAAACCCCATTGTAAATTTTTTCGCTGGAGAGAGACGATCATGGTAAACAAAATAATTTCCGGCGGCCAGACCGGCGCTGACCGAGCCGCTCTTGATGTTGCGATTCAGTTGGGGATATCACACGGTGGATGGATACCCAAAGGACGGTTAACGGAAAACGGTAAGCTGGATGACAAATACCATCTCAAAGAGATGGCGTCGCCCAACTATAACAAACGAACGGAACAAAACGTGATAGATTCCGACGGCACTCTGATAATATCCCATGGAAAACTCACCGGAGGATCAGAATATACTCAAGACATGGCGCTTCTTCATGGGCGCCCTTGGCTTCATATCGATTTAAACAAGACCGAGTCTTTTCAAGCCGCAAAACAAATCATATCTTGGTTGGCAGAACATGAAATTGAAGTTCTAAATGTTGCGGGTCCCAGAGCAAGCAAGGATTCCGCCATATACCCGACCACGTTTGATATCCTGGAATCTGTTTTTGCCGAGACGACTGATCTTTATTAACTCTCTAATGTGTCTATTATGTTAAACATTATTTTTGTATGTACGGGCAATATCTGCCGCAGCCCCATGGCAGAAGGATTTTTGCGATATAAATGGCACCAAATGAAACGAGATGATCTCATTGTTTCATCCATGGGCATTCACGGACTAAACGATTCTCCTGCCACCGAATATGCCCAGGATGTATGTAAAAAAAACGGCTTCGATATTTCATCCCACAGGGCACGATCTCTTGTCGGAGAAGAGTTGATGAAAGCAGATTTGATTCTATGCATGGAACCGGCACACAAAAAATTCATTCAGGTTTTCTTTCCATGGCTTCGAAACCGAGTTGTTCTCCTTGGAGCCTGGCCCGACAAGGAAACCAGGAAAAGCGCCATCGAAGATCCCATGGGGAGTTCCTACAAAAAATATCAGAAAATATTTAATATCATCAAGGAACACATAGAACGAATCCTGCCCTTATTGTAATTAAGGATTGATCCATGATCGCCCAAAGCATAGCAGGTCTGGCAGTATTTACGGGCATTGCCTGGCTGATTAGTGAAAACCGCACAAAGGTTCGTTTTAAAATTGTCATTGCCGGAATTTTAATCCAGCTTGTTGTTGGATTAATTTTGTTAAAACTTCCTGTTTTCAGAAATTTTTTTATCTCTTTAAACCACCTCGTTCTATCCTTGGAAGAATCAACTACTGCAGGAACATCCATGGTTTTCGGTTATCTGGGAGGGGGTACACTTCCGTTTGCCGAAAAATTTCCGGAAGCCAGTTTCATATTGGCCTTCAGAGCGCTTCCTCTGGTTCTTCTTATCAGTGCGCTGTCTTCTCTTCTGTTTTACTGGAACATCCTGCCTGTGGTGGTAACAGCCTTATCCTGGGCATTACGGAAGACCATGGGACTGGGCGGCGCCGAAGGATTGGGGGTTTCGGCCAATATATTCATCGGTATGGTTGAATCCCCTCTTTTTATTCGCCCGTATCTGAATGATTTGACTCGAAGTGAGATTTTCACACTGATGACGTCCGGAATGGCCACCATAGCCGGCACGGTCATGGTGCTCTATGCCAGCATCCTGAGTAAGGTCATCCCTAACATTATGGGACATATTCTGACGGCTTCCATCATCAGTGTACCGGCAGCCATCATGATTTCCAAGATCATGGTCCCCGAAACCGGACGGCTGACTTCCGGAGAGCTGACATCTCCGGAAGAATCGTTAAGTGCCATGGACGCTATTACCAAAGGAACCATGCAGGGTATACAGCTCCTGATTAATATCGTCGCCATGCTCATTGTCCTCGTGGCCTTGGTTCACCTCGTAAATATCATATTGGGTCTTTTGCCGGAATTTGGCAACCGTCCGGTTACGCTGCAAAGACTTCTCGGACTGGTAATGGCGCCGGTTGCATGGCTCATGGGTGTTCCCTGGAAAGAGGCACCCGTCGCCGGTGCCCTGATGGGAACGAAAACCATCCTCAATGAATTGCTTGCCTACCTGGATATGAGCCGTCTGGCACAAGGTTCCCTGAGTCATAAATCTTTAATTGTCATGACATATGCCATGTGCGGTTTCGCCAATCCCGGTAGTCTGGGGATTATGATCGGCGGTATGGGAACCATGGCACCCGAAAGACGCGATGAAATCGTCTCTTTGGGTTTTCGTTCCGTCGTTGCCGGCACCCTGGCCACCTGTATGACCGGAGCTGTTGTGGGTATTCTTGTTTTCTGACTCCAAAGTGGATAATGTAAAAAATGTAGGGTAAGTGAAGATTTGTTTTAAGGCGAATCTTTCTTGGAATGGGTCAAAAAGAGCGGACCGGTGCCGGTAAGAAAAAACATGGTCCAGTCAAATCCTAACTTCATCAGTTCAACATCCGACGTCTTCAACTTTTCAATTCTTTCACCGGTCAAATCAAATCGCGATAAAAAAGTACTCTCAAAGATGAATTTCTTAAACTCATCCACATTAAAACAAGCCATAAATGCCATCTCCAGGGCAGGGCTGTCAACCCCTTGAGAGCCCCACGGATTTGATCTGAATATTGAATCGATATCTACCCACAAATCATTCATTTCATTATATACTTCTATCTGCTGATCTTGAATCCACTCCGTTACGGTCCATTCTCGAGATTCTTTATGCCCAAGGCAATGGTCGTGTCGCATAATAAAGTATAAAACCTTACGTCCATTTTTATAACCGCTTCTGGACACGGCGCGTTCCAGCGGATAAGCCCGACAGGAAAAGGGGCGGTCTTTGTATATGGTACATCCTTCATCAGACAGAAAGGGACAGGTTTTCTCTTCATCGTCCGACATCTTAAGCGTAAGACTTGGAAAATAAGGATTGTCTCTAATTGCTTGAATAACATACTTTTTAAGAAATTGATCCGAAGGAATACCGAGCCTGTTTTTCATTCGTATAATATCATAGGGATAAAGATACATATCAGCATCCTTACAGCATCGGGTAAAACAGGCAACTCCCGGATGGCATTCGAACCGTATCTTATCATCCGCATTAATCTCCTTTCTGCCGTTTATTTCTTTATTTAAGATTTTATCCTTCATAATTAAAAACTCTCTTCTTGGATGTCTTGAGTTTTAACGAATAATCATAAAATGTTATCTTTAAGAAAAACGCGATTATATTTTTTTATCTACCCAAAGCAAGCAACATTTTTTTTAATTGTTCCGTTTTTCTTCAAAAAAACCTTGAACCATAATTTAATTTTTTATAAGGTATAGACATGATGGCAAATTTTTATTATTATGTGTTTTTAGTTCTCATAACACTAAATATATTTTTATGTCTCCAATCTTTTAATCTTTAAAAAAAGAGCTGTCATGAAAGAAAATACCAACACGGTCGAACCCAAGGAAAAAAGAGCTGAATTAAGAAAGGTACTGGACAGGTATTACAGCGTAGAGTTTAAGTTAAAAGAAACCGGCACTCTTTATCATTTTAAATTAAGAGATATTTCATCAAACAGCTTGGGAATTCTGGTTAATGAGGACTCTGCAGTTTTAGAATATTTAAAAGTAAATGATATATTGAAAATGAAATATTATCCGCCCGAAGCTTCAGGTTCGGCCGAACACTTAAAAACAAAAATCATACATATCACAAAAAAAGACGGAGAATCATTTAAAGGACATTTTTTAATCGGTTTGTCAATTATAGAAAAACAGACTCTCGATAATAATGCTTCTCCAATTCATTAAAATTATTGCCACTGCCTCTTTTTTCCAACCCATCTTTCTTCTTTACCAATTACAATCCAGATCGATAAGTAGATCTCAAAACCGTATCTATTAATTAGTACCCAATATACATTAATATTGGACACAAACTGAGTTTCCAATGCAGAAATGAGCCATTTTTCGCAAGGTCAAG
>JASFLX010000004.1:0-35492 GCA_050117895.1 Desulfobacterales bacterium
TAGATCAGTTGAAAGAACCCAAAGCATTCCTTTCAAAGGTTCAGGCTTTATACAAAACATCGGATGAGGATTTCGATGTGATCAATTTCAAAGATGGTCGTGTTTTTGAACGATTTTCGTCCCCTTTGATTCGAGATGGGCAGATATCCGGTCGAGTATGGAGTTTCAGAGATATTACCGATCGCAAGCGGGCGGAGGAGGCGCTGCGGGAGAGTGAAGAAAAATATCGAGTACTTGTAGAAAACCAGACAGACATGATTGTAACCTTTGATACTGAAGGCCGCCTCCTTTTTGTAAGTCCATCATACTTGGAAACTTTTGATAAGACCGAAGATGAGCTAATCGGAAAGAAATTTATTCCTTTCATTCACGAAGAAGATCAGGAAACCGTAGCTAAGGCTATTGCTAATGTTCACAAACCGCCATATAACGCTTATGTTGAAGAACGCGTTATGACAAAAGGTGGATGGCGCTGGCAAGCTTGGCTTAACACATCCATGTTGAATGAACAAGGTGAAGTCGAGTCAATTGTTGCTGTAGGCAGGGATATTACCGAGCAAAAGCAGGCCGAAGAAAAGTTGCGGGAGAGTGAAGAAAAATATCGTCTTCTCGTGGAATCTACTCCTGATTGGGTTTGGATGTGCGACAGAAAAAGTCGCCACATATTTTCTAACAATGCGGTAAAAGAAATTTTAGGGTATGAAATTCATGAGATATTGGGCAATACAGCACTTAGTCTGATACACAAAGAAGACCGGAAATCCGTTCAAAAGTGGTTCCAAAAGGCAAAAAAACAGAAAAGGGGTTGGAGGGGTTCTGTAATCCGTTGGCAACATAAGGACAAATCTATACGTTTTTTAGAGACCATTGCCGAACCGATTTTTGACGATAAAGGTAACCTGATTGGCTACTCCGGAATTGATCGTGATGTAACCGCCCGCAAACTGTCGGAGATGGCGTTGCAAAAAGCCCATGATGAACTGCAAGAAAAAACCAAAAGGTTGGAATTCAAGAAAAATAGTCTTGAAGAAATAAATACGGCAATGAAAGTATTATTAAAGAAAAGAGATGAAGATAAGATAGAAATAGAGAGCAATGTACTGACAAACATAAAAGAGTTGATTGAGCCGTATTTTGAGAAAATCAAAAAAACCAAACTGGATGATCAACAGAAAGCTTTATTGAGTATTATGGAATCGAATATGAATGAAATTGTTTCTCCCTTTACTCGGAAAATGTCCTTAAAATATTTAAACCTGACACCCACAGAAATCCGGATAGCAAACCTAATAAGACATGGCAGTAGTACCAAAAAGATAGCAGAAATTATGAACGTATCTCCAAGGACGGTTGAGACTCATAGAAAAAACATACGAAGAAAGATTGGGTTAGACCGCAAGAGGGCAAACCTCAGGTCCCACCTTTTGTCCCTCCATTAATTGGGTATTTTATATACCCATTATGCACCTATTAATTCAGTCTTGACTTCTGGAAATAGTCTATTATAAGAGATTTACTGGAGGAAAGCTCGCCTATTACCTGGCAGCTCCTGCCCATGCCTCCATATTATATGGGAAAGGGTGGTTTTGCCCGAAACTACCCTTTCTCATAAATGTATATTACACCTAATTGCAAAATTCTGCCCAGTGGGGGGGTCAAGGGTGAAGTCCCGCTTGTAGCGGGACCAACCCTTGAAACATATAATACGGGATTCCAGTTTTTACGGTTGAAAAACAAGCATCTTCCAATCACCTATTTCAGAAGGCAGGGTCACTTGACTCTGCCTTTTATTATTGCAAGGTTGCGATCACTGCAATAGAAAAAAATCCGAACAGGCGAAAATATCTTGTTTTCCAAAATTATATTAACCCTCTGAATTTGTTGCATTTATAAGTTAAATAAGATAAATATACAAAATTGTATCATCAGTTGTTTTTTTGATTTGTGCCTGTATTGGCTTTATTTTATTGGAAATACAACAGAAAATAATAACTGCTCCCTACTGGCATGCCTTTTGCGATATCATTTTAGAAATAGTTGGTTTTACCCGATCCAATAACACGGTGAATGTATTGGAGTGTTGAAGACAGCGCATATGAATATCTTTGCATACGGCACCTTAATGATCCCTTCTGTAATGGTCGCGGTAACCGGCCGTCATTTTCGGTCACAAAAAGCGATTCTTAGAGACTACGCCCGGTTTATGGTCAAGGGAGAATCGTATCCCGGAATCATTCCTGTAACGGATGCGATCACTGAAGGAATCATTTATTTCAATGTGAATGAATTTTCATTGGAGCAGTTGGATACTTTCGAAGGCAATTTGTATGAACGGACTCGGGTACGGGTAGAAACGGAAGAAAAAGAAATGCAGAATGCCCAAGCCTATGTGATCCAGTCCAAGTATTTGGGATATCTGTCTTTGAAAGCATGGGATATGAAGGAATTTATTAAAAAAGATCTTGAGATGTTTTTAATGACCTATTCGGGGTTTCCGAAAAACGTGTGAACCATGTGAGGCTTAAAAATTACAATTTTACAATTTAAACGCCAAAATTTTGCCAAAACATAAAGTTACATTTTTGAAATATTAAAATCTTTAATGTGACAAAAATGTAATTCATTTATCTTTTCCTCGACACTCATATCAGCTGTTAACCACCTGTATAAACACATAATAATAAATTTTTTGGTTTTGTGGCATAATTGTTGCTGTTGTTCTTCTTAAAAACGTTGTCACAAATATTGTCATTTTATTCCGATTAAATGGTTCTTTAATCGGCGGTTAATAATTTCGGTTGTTAAATACACAAGAAAAATCTTGGGACCGAAATTCAAAGATCTGTATCGTTAGAATATAATGAATCTGCAAAAAGCAAACATAAAAGATATTGATGATCCTTTCTCAGAAAAATTGCGGGAAAAGAGCGAGTCGCTGATTTCCGGTTTTTTGGAAGAAAAGGAACCGGATTTTACAAAAAAACATGCACGAATTCTCGATGATTATTTTCACCAGTGCTTTGAGAACAGCATGGTCGGTCCCAGGATGGCTGCCGATAAGAATCTTTACGCTGTTATTGCTCTGGGGGGCTATGGCAGGGAAGAGCAATGTATCCATTCCGACGTAGATCTGCTTTTTCTTTTTGAGAAAAAGGTTCCTGAAGATGCCGAAGATCTTGTTCGCGAGACTATCTATCCGTTATGGGACATCGGTCTTGATGTGGGATATGCCACCCGATCGATTAAGGAATGCGTTAATCTCGCTGTAGAGGAGGTTGAAGTCCTAACATCCCTTTTGGATGCTCGTTTTATATGCGGCATGTCACCTCTGTATTCAACCCTTATGGAAAAGCTTCGTCACAAAATCACACCCAGACGATCGAACAAAATAATCGCCGATCTCATTGAAAGCAATCGCCAACGGCACCTGTATTTCGGGGATTCCGCTTACCTGCTTGAACCCAACCTCAAAGAAGGGCAGGGCGGGTTG
Source organism: Desulfobacterales bacterium (assembly GCA_050117895.1). Classification (GTDB taxonomy): domain Bacteria; phylum Desulfobacterota; class Desulfobacteria; order Desulfobacterales; family UBA11574; genus S5133MH16. Next base: position 3,491 of record JASFLX010000004.1, read on the forward strand.
AGAGATTATCACACCATGCTCTGGATTGCCCGTATCAATTCGAATCTTAGGCAGTTTAGAGATTTTGAGTATCACGGCTATCTGTCTCACGACGAAATTGAGTGCTTAAGGAAAGCATTACAGTTTATTTGGAATATCAGAAATCGTTTGCATCACATAAGCGGTAGAAAATGTGATCAGCTATATTTCGAATACCAGGCACCGTTGGCCACCGCCCTGAAATTTAAAAAGGAAAACGGACAACAACCTGTCGAAAGTTTCTTAAGTCAACTTCATGGACATATGGAACTTATAAAACAGCAGCATCTGATATTCCTTTACGAGCTTGGATATGCATCAGGTTCAAAACGTAAATTAAAGACAAAAAAATATACGACGGTTAAAGGGTTGGAAGTCTCCGGAGAAGGAATGCTTAATTTTGTTTCCTCCGAAGCAATCCTTAAGTCTCCGAGTCTTTTGATAGAAATATTTGAAGAAAGTGCCCGTTTAAAAATCCCGTTGAGTATTGAAGCCAAAAGGCTGGCCAGGGAATTTAAATATCTGATGAATGATGATTTTCTATCTTCGTTAAAAAATATTCAATCCTTTGAGTATATTCTGGCTGCGCCGACCGCACCATTCAATGTGCTCAATGAAATGTTAAATGCCGGCGTGTTAACACAATATATTCCCCAATTTAAAGGTATTGAGAATCGCATTCAGTATGACGAGTATCATCTCTATCCGGTGGATCGGCATTCCCTGCGGGCGGTTCAAATTCTAAAATCATTCGGCACCAAAGAAGGTGCGTCCAAAGCCCCGCTATGCGCGGATCTTTACAAAGGACTCAATAACCGGAGATTGTTGTTATGGGCAGTCCTGTTGCATGATATCGGAAAAGGCGACCCGGGTGAGAGCCATTCCAAAACCGGGGCAAAGATCGTTCGAACGGTGTTGTCCAAAAGAGGCTTTAAAGACAGGGATATTGAAACGGTTTCCTTTCTGGTCCAGGAACACCTTTTGCTGTTTAAAACGGCAACCCGAAGGGATCTGTATGATGAGGAAACATCTATTTTTTGCGCCAGAAAAATAAAAGACGTCAGGCATCTGAAAATGCTGTATCTCTTGACCGTAGCCGATGCCATAGCCACCGGTCCCAAAGCCTGGAACGAATGGACCGCCGCCCTTTTGAAAGAACTTTTTTTTAAAGTTTTAAAAATTTTGGAACATGGAGAACTGGCAAGCCGCAAGGCCGTCAAAGGTGTTGAGGAAAAGAAAGAAGAGGTTCTGTCGTCGGGATTCGAGCTACATCCCAAAGAGGAATTAGAGACCTTGTTTAACTTCATGTCTCCGCGATACCTTCTTTATACACCGGCTGAAGATATCCTGACGCATATTAAACTTTACCAGAACCTCAGTGCGGATGATTTTGTCTGGAATGTCGTTCAGACACCGGATTCCGATACGCGGACGGTCACCATCTGCGCCAAAGACCGCCCGGGGTTAATCTCAAAGATTGCAGGGACATTTACCCTAAACAGCCTTGATATTCTCAATGTTCAGGTCTTCACATGGCGGAATAATATCGCCCTTGACATTTTTGAAGTTAACCCCCCTCCGGATCGGATTTTCGAAACCAAAACCTGGGAACGTGCGGCAAAGCAGCTGCAATCGGTTCTGGCCGGACAATTGGATCTTACATCAGAGTTAAGTGAAAAGATGGATGTGTATCGATCCGGCAAACCGCGACCGGGGAATAGACCGCATAAAGTTATTTTGGACAACAACAGTTCGAGTTTTTTTACCATTGTTGAAGTCTTTACTTACGATTATCCGGGGCTGCTTTACAGCATCACAGACGCTCTGTTTAGATGCAGATTGGATGTATGGGTAGCAAAAATTTCTACTAAGGTCGATCAGGTGGTGGATGTTTTTTATGTCAGGGATTTTGACGGTCAGAAGGTCGATTCGCCGGATCAGGTGGCGGCCGTGAAAGCGGCTATATATGAGGTTTTGCCTTGAGACGAATGTAAACCTCAAAGTTGCATAAAAAAGTTGGCGAAGGTTTCAGAAAGCGTGACGAACATTGAACATACACTGTGTCGGATACCCCATATGAGAAATAAACAAATGGTGCATTTAAGGTTCGGGCCTATTTTATGCCATCTTTTTTCCCCAAGGGAAAGCCTGAGGCGTCCAGCGTCTTCGTTATCAAGGGTTCGCAGTAGGTCGACTACGGCTTCAACCTTGATGCCTTGCCGCTTAACGCCTCAGACTTTTGCAACATTAAGGTAAAAGGAGTGAGTTTCAATTAGCGTTGAAAGAATTCCGCTTTGGAGCGGATTTAAACAAAGGAGGAATAACCACCAATGAGATTAATCGGTTTTGCGATTGCTGTTCTGGGTCTGTTTTTTCCGTTTTCTTCAGCGTTTGCTGCGGATGTCTTAAATACCGGGGACACGGCCTGGATGATCGTTGCCACGGCCCTGGTGATGGTGATGACCCCTGCCGGTCTGGCCCTGTTTTACGGGGGCATGTCCCGGTCTAAAAATCTTTTGAACACCTATGCCATGACGTTTGTGGCCTATTGTTTGGGCAGTGTAATCTGGATGATGTGGGGCTATACCCTTGCATTCGGACCGGATCATGCAGGCATTATCGGCGGTCTGGAGAATCTGTTTTTAAAGGGAATCGGAGTTAACAGTCTGTCCGGGACCATACCCACTTATGTGTTTGTTGTTTTTCAGATGACCTTTGCCGGGATCACTGCGGCCCTGGTCCTTGGCTCCGTGGTGGACCGCATGAAATTTTCTTCATGGATCATCTTTACGGTGTTGTGGCTGACCGTTGTCTATTCTCCGGTGTGTCACTGGGTATGGGGCGGGGGCTGGATGTCGAAAATGGGTGCCTTGGATTTTGCCGGTGGGACGGTGGTTCACATCAATGCCGGTGTTGCCGGCTTGGTACTGGCCCTGGTCATCGGGAAACGCATCGGGTACGGCAAAGAGGCCATGTTTCCGTCCAGTATTTCCCTGACCGCCCTGGGCGCCGCACTTTTGTGGTTCGGGTGGTTCGGGTTCAACGCCGGCAGCGAGCTGGCCGCAGACGGCGTTGCCGCTTCCGCCTTTTTGGTCACCAACACATCGGCGGCCATGGGTGCCCTGGCGTGGATGTTCACCGAGTGGCTCATTAATAAAAAACCAACCGTATTGGGAATTGCATCGGGGGTTGTGGCCGGACTGGTTGCCATTACGCCTGCAGCAGGATTTGTCGGCATGTCGGCTTCTCTGATTATCGGGCTGGTCGCCGGTGTACTAGGTTTTTACAGTGTTGCCGTGCTCAAACAAAAACTGGGTTATGACGATTCTCTGGATGCGTTCGGGGTGCACGGTATGTGCGGTGTGTGGGGCGCCTTGGCAACCGGGGTCTTTGCCAACCCGGCCATTACCCAAGGAGCCAAAGGATTGGTTTTTGGAAACCCGGAACAACTCTGGATTCAGGCCATATCCATTATTGGTACGGCCGCTTATACGGCGATTGCAACGTTCATTATTATTCATATAACCCGGTTCATCACCGGCGGGCTCAGGGTGGATGAAGAAAATGAGATTTTAGGATTAGACCATACTATTCATGGTGAAAGAGCGTTTGAGATCGACTAGTCATTGAAAGGAGTGAGATCATGAAGAAAATCGAAGCTATCATCAAGCCCTTTAAACTGGATGATGTCAAGGAAGCACTCAATGAAATCGGCATCCAGGGCATGACCATATTGGAAGTAAAAGGGTATGGACGGCAAAAAGGGCATAAGGAAATCTATCGCGGGGCTGAGTATGTTGTAGACTTTATACCCAAAATCAAGATTGAAATTGTGGTGGAAGCCTCCCGTGCTGATGAGGTTGTCAGGAAAATCCAGGATGCCGCCAATACCGGGAAAATCGGCGATGGAAAGATTTTCGTATTCCCGGTTGAGCAGGCGATTCGAGTTCGCACCGGGGAAAAAGGCAAGGATGCAATATAATATAAAAAGTAAGGAGGAATTTTTTATGACACCCAAACAAGTATTGGAGTATGCAAAAGAAAATGAGGCAAAGGTTGTTGATCTGAGATTTATGGATTTTCCGGGGGTGTGGCAGCACTTTACGGTTCCTTTGAGTGAGTTGGAGGCGTCGAGTTTTGAAGACGGATTCGGCTTTGACGGATCGAGTATCCGGGGATGGCAGCCCATACACGCCAGTGATATGCTCGTGGTGCCGGATGCCACTACCGCCAAAATGGACCCTTTCTTTGAAGTGCCAACCCTGGTGCTTATCGGCAACATCGTTGATCCGATTACCCGCGAATCATACACTAGAGACCCTCGCAATATTGCCAGAAAGGCGGAAGCCTATCTCAAAGGCAGTGGAATTGGGGATACCGCCTACTTCGGGCCTGAAGCCGAATTTTTCATCTTTGACGATATTCGATTTGAATCATCCAGCCATCGTGCGTTTTACGAGATCGATTCAGTTGAAGGGATTTGGAACAGCGGAAGAGAGGAATGCCCCAACCTCGGTTACAAACCGCGACACAAAGAGGGCTATTTCCCGGTTCCGCCCATGGACAAGTTTCAGGATATTCGGACTGAAATGCTTTTGACGTTAGAAGGGCTGGGAATAGATGTTGAATGTCAGCACCATGAGGTTGCTACCGCCGGCCAGGCAGAGATCGACATGCGGTTTAAGCCGCTGATCCAGATGGGCGACCAGTTGGTTTGGTTCAAGTACGTGCTCAAAAATGTGGCTTACAAATATAACCATACCGTGACGTTTATGCCCAAGCCTCTTTTTCAAGATAACGGTACCGGAATGCACACGCATTGCAGTATTTGGAAAGACGGGAACCCTCTGTTTGCGGGGGATAAGTATGCCGGGGTCTCACAAGAGGCTCTATATGCTATCGGAGGAATACTGAAACATTGCAGAGCCCTGTGTGCCATTACCAATCCGACCACCAATTCTTATAAACGGCTGGTACCGGGCTTTGAAGCGCCGGTAAACCTGGCATACTCAAGCAGGAACCGCAGTGCGGCCATCCGGATTCCCATGTACTCGGCGTCGCCTAAGGCCAAGCGGATTGAGTTCAGAACGCCGGATCCGTCCTGCAACGGTTATATGGCATTTTCCGCCATTCTTATGGCCATTATAGACGGCATTGAAAACAAGATCGATCCGGGCGAACCATTGGATAAAGATATCTACGGACTGCCCCCCGAGGAACTGGCGGAAATACCTTCCGCACCCGGATCTCTGGATGAAGCACTTGATGCTTTGCAGCAAGATCACGAGTTTCTATTGAAAGGGGATGTCTTTACCAAAGATGTTATCGAGAAATGGATTGAATACAAAATTGAAAACGAGGTGAATGAAGTAAAACTTCGTCCGCATCCGCACGAATTTTTTCTTTATTTCGACATATAACCGCTGGCTTCCTGCTCGCCACCACAGCCCGTTGAGATCTTACTCATCGGGCTGTGCCTTTTTGTAACCACATACTGAACATCGAACATCGAACAGACTGAACATCGAACATCGAACAGACTGAACATCGAACATCGAACGTCCAACGTTGAACATCGAATATTGATGTCGCTCCGCTCCACAATTTAATTTCATTTTATTTCAAAAATCCGATCTCAAGCCTTGAATGACCATTTCTTTTTTTCAGGTGTTTTAACACTCATAAGAAAAATCGAACATAGTTCGGTTCGCTCCTAATTAGAATGTTGCAATCCTGGAATCGTCGGACAATGAGTTTTGGGATAGTGGCTTGGATAAGGTGAAGTTGCCGGTTTTAACAACTATCCTCAACATGGTTAGCTGTTCTGTTGTTTGGCAACTGTTCGAGATTTGTTTTTTTATTCATCATTCGATGTTGGACGTTCGATGTTCGATGTTCATCTTTTTCAGTAAACCCTCTATAGTCCTTACAACGAAAAAAAACTTAATGCTTATGTTTCCACCCACCTGGACTGTTAGCCATTTTTGACTGGTATTTGGGAAAACTCTTTCATGAGAAGATAAAAAATTCCCACCAAAAATAAGTTTATCACCGCTGTAATGAGGAATCCGTGTTCAAAGCCGATGTTTCGAATAATCGCTCCCATGGAGGCAGAACTTAGCATCATCCCAAAATAGATGCAGGTATTATAGCCGCCCATTGCCAGTCCTCGGGATTCAAGAGGAACCAATTCAGCAATAATGGCGCCCACGGAAGTAAAGGCCAATCCCATACTGGTTCCGAATGCAACCGCAAATGTTACAAAATGAATCGTACTCTTTGATATGGCAAAACCCGCCATGGAAGCGGAAAATCGGAACACAGAGATTGGTGGAAAAGACTTTTTTGAGATAGCTTCTAATCAGGTTTTGCGGATAACAATTCCCTGGATTCTATTATTAGCGCCTCAGCTTTATTTTGTATCATTTCTAATCCAATTTTTACATCTTCTTCGAGTCCATGCCATTTTTTAAAGATTTGCCCTGATGTTTTAGATCCAAGATAGACATCTTTTTCTTCAGAAATTTCAAGTTCAGAACCATTAATTTTAATTATCATTGGATACTCTCTGGTTAAAAAGGTTATGTTTTGTTTAATGTCATATAGCTCCTGTATGAGGAAATGTGACGGAAAAAATACAAGTCCTGTTGCAAAAAGCGTGCACAAATGATCAAGTGATAATAAGGCAATGAAATAAAATAGTTAGCAAACAACTAAATCATACATCAGTAAAATTGTGTAATAGATTTCACAAATAATGTGAAACCAGTTATCTACTATTTAAGATGCACACTTTTCTTGTTTGTTGCCGGAACACAGGGGGTTTTTCAAAGGATGGGGAGCAGAAGGGTAAACCCTATAGTTGCATAAAAAATATGCCTTGTTCAAATTTCAGTTGTTAAAATTCCTGTTTCCTCTAAAATATTTTCGGCTTCCCGTGGGCCTTTGGCGAGGTAGGCGATCATTCCAACTGATCTTGCACCCTTAACATTTATTTCGTTATCATCTAAGAAAATAATAGCTGACGGATCACAATTAAGGATTTGAAGAACATACTCAAAAGATTCACGATCCGGCTTCAATTTTCCGGTCAGATGTGAGGGGAAATGTTGATCGAACATCGTATCGATACCCATTTCATGGGTAAGTCTCTGCCAGTGCAGCGCATTGGTATTGCTCAAACACGCGGTGAAATAGCGCTCTCGACAACGTTGTATGAGTCTAGCCGCATCAGGGTACAGACCTTTCGGCAATTGAGTGAATGCGTTGAGAAAGTCATTGCGTTTTATGGGTAAGTTTATTTCTTCAATGTATTTATCCGCAAATTGCTCTATTGAGGAAATACCCTTTTCAAAAGCACGTGCAGCCGGAGAGTTGAGCCAATCCGACCCAAGCGTGTTCATCGGTATTGGGTCGCCGTTCACCTGTAGCAATGTTGATATATCGTTCAATTCAACGAGAACGCCTCCTAAATCGAACAAAAGGACACGAATTTGTTTTGGCATTGTTACAATATTCTCCAAATAAAATACATATAATTGAAGAGGTTAGCCCGTAGAGTGAAAATTTTTGAGAAATAGAATAGCTCTATTATTTTATTTGCGATCAGTTAGGGCTGTATGTTGTTTACTTAAACCGTATTTCTTGGATCGGACTTTTTAGAAAAAAACACAAAAGGAATTGCAAAAGGACCGAAGAAAAAACCCATTATGGCCCAAAACGTTTTATTTGAACCTCTTTTGGCTGCAATAAAATATAATAACCCTGCAAAACAGAAAGAAATTACGATTATAACAAGATACCCCATAGTTAGACCCTAAATGATTGCAAACAAAATGGGAAAAATATTTTATGTGTTTGATTCATTTGTTTATGACGTGATAGCTTTTTTCAACTTCATTACAAATACCAAAAAAATGAAAAGAGAAAACTGATTTAATCGATCGCTTGAATCGCTTGGGGTGGAATGTAATATGTTATGGAATCGCCGACGAATATTTGGCTATGACGATAAGTTTTTTCAGTCATCAATAGAGTTAATCGAACACCCGAGTCTACAACAACCCGAATCTTTGAATTTTCATCCACCACTTGACGTACTATGCCCTGTAGTACATTAACCGGAAATTCCTTCCCGGCTTTTCGTAACGGATGGATCTGCTTGGGATCGATAAGTACCCTGAATCTCTCTGTGGCGGTATTTATCTTCTGTGAGTCCATAAGCAATGATATATTCGGGTGAATAACGCATTTTGTTTCTCCAAGGCTGTTAAGATCCGGAACCGCTGAAAAGATATTATCGTAACCGGCTTCTAAGAGTCTGCCCCGATCCAGAACCAGGGTTTGATCTGAAATGGTTCGGGCCTGTGTGCGATCATGGGTCGTAAACACGATGGTCATTCGCTTTGTTTGGTTGATTTGTTTAAGAATATTTAGAATGATTGCCTGGTTCTCGACATCGACACTGGACGTCGGTTCATCGCACAAAAAAACCCGGGGGGAAAGCGCTAATGCCCTGGCTAAGGCCACCCGCTGGGTTTCACCTCCGGAAAGTTTATGGGCTTGAGCCAAAGCAAAGTCGCGCATTCCAACCAAATCCAAAGCCTCTTGGATCATACGAGTCCTTTTACCTTTAGAAATTTTTCTGACTTTGAGGCCAAATTCTAAATTTTTCCATACCGTGGCTGTAAACAAGATCGGAAATTGATCAACCAGTATTACGTCACGGCGCAGGGCCTGTAGTTCCGATTCAACAAATCGGACCGGTTTGGAACGGTAGGTGATATTTCCGCCGGACGGCGGCTCCAAAAAGCCGAGGATATTTAAAAGGGTTGTTTTCCCTGTCCCGTTCGGTCCCAATAGGGAATAGATACGATTTTCTTTGATCTTCAAATCGGGGATATCCAAAACGATTCTTCCGTCATAGATTTTCGTCAGTTGGTGTAACTCATAAACCGTCATACTCGACTTCTTCCCTGAAAAAAGTGAAATAGCATATTCATTCCAAAGCTGATTCCCAGTAATACGATTCCTAGCGCAATAGAAAGGATGAATGCCCCCTTGTCATATTCCAATGCCATAGCCGTAGTCATGGTTCGGGTGAATCCTTTGATATTCCCACCCAGCATCATGCTGATTCCAACTTCCGAGATTACCCGGCCGAAGGATGCAATGATGGCTGCAATAATTCCGAAGCGGGCTTCTCGGAAGATGACCCATGCGGTTTGAACCCGGTTCGCACCCAGCGTCATGGCGGTCTTGCGATAGCGCTCATCGATACGGTTGATAGCAGCAATGGTAAACACCGTAACAACTGGAATAATCAGAATTACTTGGCCGATGATAATTGCTTTTTGGGTGTAGAGTAAATCAAAAGGTCCGAATATGCCTCTCCGGGAAATGAATGTGTAGACAAAAAGGCCGATAACGACCGTGGGCAAAGCCAACAAGGTGTTCAGAACCGTGATCACTATTCGCTTGCCGGGAAAAGATTCAAAGGCGATCGTAAATCCTGCCGGCACGCCGACAATTCCGGCAATTAGGGTCGACGCTATGCTTACTTTTAGAGACACTCCTACGATGAAGATCATTTCGGCATCAAAAGAAAAGATAAGAAAAAAAGCCGAGATAAAACTGTCAATCAAAAGATCCATAATATTTAATCGAAAAAGCTTCCCGATCCCTCATTTAAGATGCCGATTATTCGCCTTCGCCGAAATACCCCACAGCTTGTTGGAGTGAAATGGAAATCCCGCCAAACGGGGTCGTAGTGGAGCGGAGATCCCGCCAAGCGGGGCTGCGGGTAGCTTCATTTAATGGCATCCGGATAAAACAGCTGTTTGCCCATAAGGCGGTAGTTGGCAATCACCGATTGACCCTTTTCGGATACCAGCCATTGGGCAAATGCCTGGGCCAGTTCGTAATTCACATGGGAATGTTTTTTGGGGTTGATCGGGATAACCCCATAGGGATTGGCCAAGATTGGATCTCCTTCACAGAGGACATTCAATTCGATGGGAACATCCCGACCATACTTGTATTTTATAAACGTTCCCCTGTCTGCCAAGGTATACGCCTTCTTTTCATCAGCAACGGTCAGGGTTTTTCCCATACCTTGTCCAATGGACAGATACCATTGGCCCGATTCCGCAGGGTGGACAAAAGTGATTTCCCTTTTTTTTCCTTTTTTTATGATCTTATCTGTTTTTTTCTCAAGAGGTATTCCGGTTGCTTTCCAGAGTGTTTGTTCCTTGGTATGGGTGCCGCTGTCGTCACCGCGTGATATAAAAACGGACTTGACGGCGGCGATTTTTTTCAGGGCCTCGGCGGCACTGATCAAACCGTTTATTCCCGCCGGATCATTTGGCGGGCCCAAAATGACGAAGTCATTGTGCATGACCGCATATCGTTTTGTGCCGTAACCTTCCTGAATAAACTTTTCCTCTCTGGCCTTGGCATGGACAAAGATAATATCCACATTACCGTCCATACCGTCTCGAATGGCCGCTCCGGTTCCTTTGGCAATAACCTTGACTTTTATCCCCGTGTCTTTTTCCAATTCCGGCAACAGGACGTCGAGAAGTCCTGAAGCTTGAGTGCTCGTTGTCGTGGACATTTTTAAAATTTTTTCTTCACTTATCGCGACACCCCAAGAAGAAATGATTATCAGTGTAATGCAGCATAACGCTGTCAAAGATTGTTTCATGTTTTCCTCCTTACCAGTGGTTCTCGGATCTGAAATTGTTACTTCCCATAAGGAATAGTATTTTTCCTAAAAGACTCACACCCCAGAAGATTTGTTCTTACCCAAATCGTGTAAAGCTGTTTTCGATAAGTGAGCCCAAAAAAGCAAAAGGCCAAACCAACGTCAATTCGGTCGTATTACATATATCTCAAAATCCATAAAAAATCAAAAGGGAAGGTTCTCGAGAAAAGTTGCCTCTATTGGAAAAAAGATTTCACAATAAAATAAAGACCCTTATATTTAGTGCCCGAACGAAAACTAGGATTTTTCGTTAAGATCAAGGAAGACAAAAATTTTAACCACAGACATACATCGAGTATTTCGAGGATTAAAATTTGAGTCTGACGCAGATATTGGCGAAAAAGACAGTTTTCGTTCAGGCACTATTTAGGGTGTCCTGGCAGGCATTCAAAGGTCGGATAATAAAAAGCAGGACCGTCAATGGATGGTCACTAACTAATTTCAGTAGCAGGAAAGAAATTATCACAATCAGCACAATATTTTTCCAGTGCTTTATAATAATCTTTTTGTTTTAAAGCGTATAGGTTTTCATTCCAAGATTCTTCGTCTTTCCATTTTAATAATTCAAATAATTCACCCAATTTTTCTTTAATATTCTTCATTTTTGGGCAATTGTCATTAAAATTATTACAGTTGACAAACAATCTCGGTATCACAGTCACCTCCATTAATCGAACGTCTCAGAAATTCTAAAGCTTATCGAAATCAATAGTTTTTCATGAAATATTCTGGCAAACTATGGCATGGGCTCAATTTCAACATGGATCGGTTCTATGTGTTGATCAACAGGCACACATTCGCCTGGGTATCTGATCTTGGTCAAGTTCAATTTGAATAAGAATTCCGCTTTCCATTCACTTCCGTCTGAGGTTGTTCCGGTGATTACTGTTTTTCTATATCTGTCACCGTTCCATAACCGCTCCGGGTCACCCGTGCGTATGCATTCACATCCACTGGAACATCCCATCGACGTTCTACTCGAATTTTCTTTAACGATTTTTTCTTTGGCCATTGTTAAAAGCCGGGCGTCATCCATATTAACATTTGGAGACGCAACTTCTTGTACTAAATGTGGATTTGATGCCTTCCATTCCACTATTTCGCATTTATTATCACATATCATCACACTCTCCTATTTTTTAGTTTTTCATACCATCCTCGGTTAAACACCATTTTATAGAAGCACACAGATAGCGGGCCTGTGTTATTTGAGTGACAATGTATTTTTTGATACGCGGTTTATAATGATCATAGCATGTGAATCCGCACATGGAAATAATAAAAGCGATTATAAATGTTCCCAGTATTTTTTTTATTTTGTTCCTCCTGGCTTGTTTTCGGTTTTTCTTTATCGTATCTTTAAGTTCCGAAGCTATTGGGCTTAAATGGCTAAGGTAATGCATGGTTTCCCCTTATACTCATCCAGGAATTTCAAGACAGAATCTGTTAATGCAGCTACTTTCTATAACTTATACATGAAATTGTAAGACCGAACAAAGTATGATCATTCTCGGTTTTATTTGTGCTCAATTAAAGCAATACTAAATGTGTTTTTAAGAGGGAAATACGTCGAATATAAAGATGATGAACAATTAATCGGAATATGTTTGCAAACGTTTCAAGCTTTCGGCTTCAAAACATGATTTGGCCAACTGTAATGTATGATAATCCAGTTCAAAATCATCCCAGCCTAAAAACTGTAACCGTTTGTTGATCTGCAAATGATTGATGTTTGGGTTATTTAACAAACAACTTTTTAAACTTGAGATGAAACCAAAAATGATGCTTTTTTCCATCCCCTTCTTTTCCAATCGATGCATTAACATTTGCTTATGTTGACTTAAAGAGTACATTGTAAACATTTTTCTAAAGGAGCAACTGATTTTTTTAAAATGCTGTTCGTAATACTGGGCACATCTTTATGTCGCGGCATTCATCTTTGCTTATACTTATAGATGTCCGGCTGAAAAGATGTACGCAACCCAGAGAGGCCCTAGTAAGTAGTTTTATGCAAAGATCATGCAAAATCAGTTGGCTAAGTAATAATAACATAGATATTAAATGGTTACGTAAATTGTACGGCAAGAAAAGCAGGGTTAATTTAGGGCAAACTATTTGAAATTGTGAGACAAACTACATAAAATATATGTAAAGATTTTCATATTTAAGATATTTGTATTTTGTTGTATTGGAAGTAAATTTGGTGTATTAAGTGATTGCTGATCCGGAATATATATTGTTGATGAAATCTCTTTTAACAAGAATTAATGAAACAAACAGTAAAAAGGAGGATTAACCATTGACCGGTCGATCACACGGCGCGGCCAGGCTCAGGCAATTGTTGGAGTCTCCCGAATTCATCATCATGCCTTGCTGTTATGACGGCATTAGCGCAAAGCTGATTCAGCAGTGTGGTTATTCTCTGACCTTTATGAGCGGTTTTGCGGTTTCAGCCGCACGCCTGGGATTGCCGGATACGGGGCTTATCTCTTATGCAGAAATGTTGGATCAAGGTCGTAATATTTGCTCCTCGGTTGATATCCCGGTAATTGGAGACGGGGATACCGGCTACGGTAATACGGTAAATGTCAAGCGTACCGTTCACGGGTATATTCGGGCCGGATTTGCCGGTATTATGATTGAGGACCAGCGCAGCCCAAAACGCTGTGGTCACACCACAGGTAAAGAAGTGGTTGATCGAGAAGAAGCTCTCATGCGACTGCGTGCCGTAATTGAGGCACGGGATGAAGCGCGTGATCGAGGAGAAGATGTTGTGGTCGTTGCCCGCACTGATGCACGGGATACACATGGACTTTCTGAGGCGATTGAAAGAGCAAGACGATTTGTCGAGACGGGCGCTGATATTATCTTTATTGAGTCCCCTGTTTCAGAAAAAGAAATGCATAGGATTTGCGTTGAAGTCGGAGGCTGCCAAATGGCGAATATGGTTGAATACGGGAAAACACCGGTATTTCCGCCCGAGTCACTTAAGGAGATGGGGTATAAAATTGCTGCGTATCCGTTAACGCTCTTGTCTTCAGCGGTTTATGCCATGCGTAAAGCCTTGCATGATATACGTAAAGGGAAGCAACCGGAACGAATTCTTGATTTTAGCGAGCTGCAGGCTGTGGTTGGGTTTCCTGAATATGATGAAACTTTAAGACGTCTTGAAAGTGAGGAATAGGACCGGTTACTATTCCTTTCTTCTGATGGATGCCTTGAGATTAATACCGGCCGGATCGTAAACTTCCTTAAAATGCTTACCCGAATACTTGACGTCCGGGATTCGGAGGTTAAGACCTAATAACTTGGTTAAATTTTCTCTCACTCTGTTTGCAAGGAAAAATTTGCCCATATCACTAAAAGTTGTTCACCTATTAATTTCTTCACATCATTCGCCAACTTATTAAGGATACAGGATTTTCTCGGCGTTTATTTAAAAACATCTCGGCAAAACCTCTATGGCATATAATCTGCATATATGTGTATTGGTCCGGCGGGGACCATCATGTTTAAAAAATGTTTCATAAAAATTTAATGGTAGCATCCAAGGGGTGTGGTTTATGATTCAAAAAATGATACTTGCGGCAGGGATAATCTTATTTTTATGCCTTGCCGTAACGATCGTCGGTGAGACATCTATGATATTGAATTTCAAAAGTGGTCTTCTCGTATTCGGAGGGACATGGATAATCGGTTTTCTGTCTTTTCCCCATAAAATCCATCGGGATTTGTTCAAGACCCTGTATGCCGTGTTTCGGTTTCCGGAAACAGACTGCCAGAATTTGATAAAACAAATTGTAAGGCTGTCCCGCATAAAAAGACTTTACGGTAAGTTTGCCCTGGAGAAAGAGTCGGATAATATAGAAAGCCCTTTTTTGCGTAAAGGTTCTGAGTTGATCGTGGATGGATATGATCCGTATGAAATTCACAAAATCATGGAAAAAGAATATGAACTTTATTTTTCCCGGAAGGAATCGTTGATCAATATTCTGGATACCTTCCAAAAACTTGCTCCCGCCATTGGTTTTGTCGGCACAATCATGGGGCTTATCGATGTGTTGAGCAATATAGGAACTCCTTTGGAAATGGGCAGAGGAATGGCCATAGCACTTCTTACGACGCTCTATGGGTTATTATTCGCCAACTTTGTCTTTCTCCCTTTGTCTAAGAAACTTTCTGAACACATCAGGGCCGAATCCATACTACTTTACATTATCTTGGAGGGGGTATTAGATATCTCAAGGGATAAAAATTCCAAAGCCATTGCATACCGTTTGGAATCTTATATACGGAATTATCACGGCGTGCATGAGGATGTGCCGGAATATCCGGCTCGCAAGGGACAACCGGTTTCTCTTACTTCCCTGCAAAAACTGATGACGAGAAAACAGAATGCTTAAGCTTGACCGGAAAGAACTCAAGGATCGTCTTGAATTATCCGAGCGAAAGAGAATCCAGCTACAGAAGAAAATGGTTGCTCAGAAAACCATGGGGGAGGAAGTGCCGCTTTGGACTATGGTAGACCTCATGACGCTTCTTTTGATATTTTTCATCTTTTTGTATTCGCCGTATGTCAAAGGCTCATTATCTGATTCGAACGATCCTCCGGAAGACAGATCCACGGTTCAAATCAAAGCTTCGCCTGCCTCTCAGCAAACCACAGAGATGAAAACTGTCGTTCAACCTGACCTTACCCAACCCCCTGATTTGCCTGTACATAGCCAAAGCAAAAAGTTAGAAAAAACCATAAAGCAACTCCACCTGGAAATTCTTAATACGGTGGAGGAAGTGGATAAGGATGTATTTTCTGTTCGAAGCAATCAGCATCGCCTTGTCTTTGTTCTGGGCGAACGGATTACTTTTCATGTCGGTAAAGCCAAGTTGTTGGAATCCTATAAAACCATATTCACCCGGATTGCGAACTTCATCTCTTCAAATCCCGGATACCAGGTTGTGGTCTCAGGCCACACGGATAATACCCCAATTAATACGGAACAATATCCCTCTAATCTTGAGCTGTCCTCAGCCCGTGCGATCAACGTGGCCAAATTTTTAATCGACAACGGCGTTTCTCCCCACCGAGTGTCAATCCAAGGATTTTCAGAGTATCGGCCGCTGTTTGAAAACACATCACATAAAAACCGGCAGGCGAACCGTCGGGTGGAAATAGCATTGATTAAAGAACAGAACGGGACGTAAATATCCGGGTTCGGCCGGAGGCTTCTTAACACCTAAATCTTATTAATAATCCATCAGGGTTATCAGCCTTTATTTCCCGGAAGATTTTTGACTGTCGGAGATTTTTGAGCCAAGACATACGGCGCACCTATCGTCACTACACAACTGGCAAAAATAGCAGTCTTTGCACGGATGCTTTTTCAAGCTTACCGGTTGTTTTTCAGGAACATAAACTTTTCCCTTTAATCCGGGTACCGAAACAAATTTCATAATTAAACTCCGGTGGCAGTTTAATAAGTTTTGACTTATGTCTTTAAAATAAGAAGAAAATTGATTGGTTCAACCCTTCACACAACCTGAAGCCGATTTTTTCCTATAATATCTAGCATAAAAATAAAAAGGGGAAACCCTGAAAAAAGGATTTGCCCCAATTGAAAAACAATATCACTTTGATTCTAAAACGAGCGTTTCTAACGTAACTCACAACTATCCGTTAAAACTTTATAATGAATGCAAAACCATAACCCACAATTTCTCCATCCTCATTTATATCAACAAGGCTTGCTTCGCAAAATTTACCTAACCATCTAAATAGATGTGTGATGTTAATCGCGTTAACATTTTCTTTTCCTTCTGATTTTTCCGAGTCAAATGTTACAAACTCTTCTGGCGTGGCGTTATACACATATCGAATATGGATTGGTCTTAATGTCGGCAAGGAATCATCAGCAGGATCATTAAAACACCCAATACACGGTTCAAGTACAGTCAAGTCTGTCACAGAGGATCTTTTGTTTGTCATATATTGAGCTGTTGACTCGCCATATTCATAGATGGATATTGATTTTTTGGCTTGCAGCACTTCTTTGTCCAAGAAAAAGACGGCGTCTTTTCCGTGGGTCTTGCGGTTGAAATGCCTTCCGCTCGAATAAATTTTGCTTTTTTCAGATACATCTCGCGGTTCACCTGCTATTGCTGTTGAAGTCAGCAGAACCGTTATGCCAATGAGCAGGTAGGATGTGACAACTATCCAGATTTGTTTAACATTTCTCATTTTTATATATTAGTTATTAAGATTAAGATTATGACCTCGGGTTTTCTATCATATAAAATTTCGGATCAGCTTATCGTAATATGCAAAAATCATACAAGATTTAAGACTTTATTTTAAAAAATAGTGAAAATGATTAAATTCCAATTGATTAGCTTAAATAAGGGGGATTGTGATCCAAAAGGAATTGACAATATTTGTCAATTACGATGCCGTTCTTTGATATGTTTTTAACTCTTTTGATGCAGTCCAAATGAAAAGAACCGAGGATTCTCAATGGGTTTTGAATTAAAGCAGACCTTGATTTGATTCTGATGACAGCTTGACAAAACTTAAATTATATTTATTTCAATATGTTAAAGAAGATTCTTCTATTTTCTTTAGCGTCATTTCATTTTCGGTTACCTGAAGGTAAAATGCCGGAAGTTCGGTCCAAGCGCCTGTATTAATATATCTAATACCATTAAAAACCCTATCTTCCGGATTAATATAAAAGCTTCCCTAAATGCCGTTATTAAACTCGTTGGACATCATATTTTTAGATAGTTATGCAGATGACCCAAGAATAAGATGCACGGACATCCGAGAAGCCATTGATGTATTGCCGCCTCAAACTCCCTTTTTAAGAATAACCGTTAGAGGGTCTTTGCCGTCACATGGTTTTTTATATTAGGTGTTGAAGTTGGGCGGCAATCAAGTCAGATTAATACATATAGACCTTTTTCCAACGGTCTTAAAAAATATAATGTCATTGGCCTCGATAATCATCGCAGACAATCTTAATTAAGCGTCATTTCTTGTTCATTTTTACCAATAAAAACGAGTTTGTTAAATCGCTTATTGGACCTGCCAAGTTTCTTTTGCAACACATCTCGACCAAATTGATGGATGGTATTTAGCTCATTGGTATCAATAAAGATTTGATAAAAACCAAAACCACGATCCAATATGGCGTTAAACAATTCATGTGCAGAATTTCCGTCAAAATCACCGAACAATTTCAAGTGGAGGCTATCTTTCGTTTCATGAAATAAAATTCGGAAATTTGAAGCCATCAGTATTCCTCCTTCTATCTGATTTAATTGATATTTTATATCCATGCAAAAATCATGCAAAACCAATGAATTATATTAATTCTATGAATATTAATTAGTTAGCTAAATTTTAAGAAAAGTTCTGCTAAATATTATGAAGCAAACACCATATATTTATTACAACTTTTTCATATTGGGCAACTTGGCCCATTTGATTCCGGCTTGTCCAGGTTGGGCCAAAAGATTATTTTGAGATAGCTTATAGTAAATTGCGGAAGAGAGAGGATGAATAGAAGTAATCCCTCAGGCGGTATCATCAGGCCGGCCGCATGACGAGGATTCGTCAGTTTTTCCGTATCCAAACAAACGTCCGATAAAACCAAATACCTTTTTAATTCCCCGCCAAAGCTTTGGCAATAGCCAAATCATTAATAAAATGAAGACAATCATCAACGCAATGAAAAGCCAGGGATGATGCAGAGCGGTCCAGAGGCCACCGATGACTAAAATGTCTTCCACAACTGAAGCGGTCCAGTTGGTAAACGGCTCGGGAGAGGTGTTGATGATAACCCTTGAACCGGATTTGGTGGCGTGGGCGCCGGCTGCCAAGCCACCCCCCAAAATACCGGCAGCTAAAGCCAGGGCCGGATTGACATCACCCACTGCACCGGCGGCCATTAGCACTCCCGCCGGGATGCGGATGAAGGTATGAAATGTATCCCACCCGGTGTCAACCCCCGGCATCTTGTCGGCGATAAATTCAACAATATACATGATACCCGCCGCGCCAATGACCAGTGGATTCATAAGAATTTGAAGGTTGGCCGGCAGGACAATGTTTTCTGTTATCCCAAGCAGTCCCAGAACCAAGATTGCTGCGTAGAGATTAATCCCGCTTGCCCAGGCAGCACCCATGGTCAAAGATATTGTATTTACTATCTGATCCAGTTGTTCCACTTTGTGTTAAAACCCCCCTATATCATGTTCTTGCAGCGCCATATGGGGTTATCGTTGTGATGATGCTATGATGCAACCGACCATTATCGGCGATAAATCCGTTTACCAGTGTTTTGGGACGATTAAAAACGAAAGGCGTATTGTTTAGGTCTACGCAGCGGCCCCCTGCTTCCGTGATTAGCAGCACACCGGCACAAATATCCCATTCATTCTTGGGGCCACGGCTCCAGGATGCATCGCACAAACCGGCAGCGACCCTAGCCAGTTTGTATGCGGTACCCCCCATTATTTGAATTTTTAACATATCCTCAAAGGGTTGAAATTCACCCCGTTTGCACTCAGAACGGCTGGCATCGACCCGGGCGCCCTCCAGCTGGTCGCGTTTTGTAACTTGAGCCCGGCTGCTATTTAGGAATACACCGCTACCGCGCACACCATAGAAAAGCTCTGCAGAGGCCGGGTTGTAGATAACGCCTAAAATGGGTTGCCCATTTTCTACCAAGGCAACAGAAACCGCAAACTCCGGGATTCCCATGATAAATTCCTTGGTACCATCCAGCGGGTCGACAATCCAGACTTTCTCTTTTTGCAACCGGTCAGGCTGATCAACAGTTTCTTCACTCAACCAAGCTGCTTCCGGTAGCCTGGCGGTGAGGCGTTGATGTAAGAGATTGTCGGCGGCGTAATCGGCGTCGGTGACCGGGTTGTCCGGTGACTTATCTTCAACGGTATAAGAGGACTTGTAATACTGCATGATGGCAGCCCCGGCTGCCTTTGTAATCTCAATGGTGTCTTTTAGTAGCACTTCCATAATGAATTTTTCCTTATTATTGCTTCCCCATTCATAATTTAACGTAAACCGTAAGCGATTAATCTGCCCGCTGTAACCCATTGTCCGATGGGTACTTTTGATTCAGGAAATTAATCATTACAGATTTCGAACCTTATCGCAAATATTTTTCAGTTCCATCTTAGGAGGATCAAGGACAAATTATTTAAAGATATGATTAAATATATTATATTTCCTTGGATTGACACAAATCCATATTCCGGTTATATTTTATTTATATTTTTCGTCAAATTTCGCATGGTATGGGAGAATAGGTGATTAAAGGATATAAATCGATATAACATCGGTCTGTTGTTTTAACGCTGTTTATTTCTTTTGGATAAAAAAGTGAGGTATCAATGCCTTCAGAAAAATTGCGAGTGGCATCGGGAGTCAGCCAACTGGACAACTTGCTTGGTGGACTCTATATCGGAGATAACGTAGTCTGGTATGACAATTCCGGCAGTCTGGCCTCCGTGTACTGCCTGAACTTTATTCAGGCTTCCCAAGTACAAAACCGGCCGATCATTTACGTCAGCTTTGATCGTTCCCCGAAAAACCTTTTGGAAAAGCTGGGAGTTTTGGCCCAGAACAATCAATTAATCATTCTTGATTGCTTTACATACGGAAAAGGTTCGGGCTCCAAAGTCTTTCTCAATTTTTATGAACATAAAAAGTCCAGGTGGCCCTGCCAAATCATCAGAGTGGATGAACCACGGCAAATCAACCAGGTAATGGAAGCCCTTTACGGGATTCATGGAACTCTGGCCGGTGAGGTTCGATTCGTTTTTGAGAGCCTGACCGGCATGCAGGAACTATGGGGCGGCGAGCAGCATCTTATCAATTTTTATTCTCACTCCTGTCCCCGGTTGTACGAATTAAACACCGTTGCATACTGGATAATCGAAAAGCGGGCTCACTCAACCAGACTCAGAGCCCAGATCAATCAAATCGCCCAGGTCGCCATCGAGTTATCTGTTAAAAGGGGAAAGACCTCATTAACCATTCTAAAAGCTGAAAATCGCGAACTGGATACAATAAACAAATCCTTTAATTACTGGAGCAAAGATCTCAGAATTACATTCGATTCAGAAAAGCGTTCAACCGAGTGGTTTGATCTGGGATTGCGTTTAAAAGAATTTCGTACACGGCGTGGCCTTTCTCAAACAGAACTGGCAAAACTTGTCGGCGTAACACCGAGCACCATTTCCCAGGTGGAGAGCAATATCATTTATCCGTCTTTACCCGCACTTCTCAAAATGGCGGAAGTTCTGGCTGTTGAGTTAAGTTCTTTTTTCAAGGAATCCATTGATATGAGCAACCGGATGATTTTTCATTCCGGGGAAGCGGTGGATATGAAGTTGCCGAACTTGCCGAGAGGGAATGTTTATGCAAAGCTATTGATACCTGTGGATTTCAAGCCCAAAGCCGAACCTTACCTTCTTGAAATTCCCCCCAAAAAAACTCTGCCCTCTCATTTCTTTATCCATAAGGGAGAGGAAATCGGCTACTTGTTATCGGGAAAACTGCAACTAAAAATGGAAAAGTCCGTACATAACATCCGTTCCGGAGATATAATTTATTTTACCTCTGAAATGCCCTCCCAGTGGAAAAATCCTGGCCCGGGTCCGGCTAAGCTGCTCTGGATCAAGATCAAGTAACCCACGGATGGGAGTAAATCAAGACTGTTGTTTGCTAAGATTGCCATGGCTATTTGGTGTCAGGTGTCAGGAAACATATTCAGTAGTAATGGGCCGTCCCTGAGGGAACGATTCATTTTTTATGCCATACACTACCGTTTCCTCAGCTAACTGCCGGCGGCGTTCTCATTCTGGGACTTTCCGCTCCAATTTTTTCTCCAATCCATTCAACAAATGTGTAACCGACACAACTTTTTATAGACCTCAAGACCCTCCACGTCCATAAAATTTCTATGGGTCACCTCGTTTTCCCCTTAACCCTGACACCTAAAAAAAGGGCTTCGGAGCCACGGTTTGTCAATAGAAAGGCATCAGCGTTTACCAACGGTCTTGATTTCCACCCGATAAGGGCTGGTAAAAAAGTGGTGCAAAAAAAACTCTTGACATTAAATGATTTTTAAAGTATTCTTAAAATACCGATAATATTAATAAATACTAATATTTTAGTTTTATTTTAAGTAATACTAACAGTTTTGATTGAGGGAAAAAGGTCATATAACCTTGCTGAAAGTGCCATTATGACTAACGGGTGAAAAATTTAAATAATGGTAATACAAATAAAGGAGGTGCATTATGAACATGAAAATTGCATTGATTGACAATGATTATTTGGTTCGGGCAAAAACGGACCTTGGTTTAACGGGCAAAGATGAAACGTTCAGAAAGTTTTTTCAGCAAATTAAGAAAGAATTATTGCCGGGGCAAAAAGCATATCTTGAAATTAAGGATTCAGAAACGCATCCGATCACTTTTGAAATTTCCCATTTGGATTGCCCTCTTTTTTAAGTGAGGGTTACACGGGCGCAATTTTATAAAGAGGGAGCAGATTATTTGTAATCACATGTGACGAAACGGGGTGACACATTATTTTGCATCATCTCGTTTTTGCTTTTGGTTAACCGCAACTATTTTAAATCCATGCCTTTCACCACCTGTCGTTCTTCATCAGAAATCAAATCCCCGCCAGATACCCATTGAGATCGGTTCTATTAGAAATGACGCGACACCCTTAACCCGAATATTTTGAATATTTTCGAGAGGCCATTTATATTAGTAATGAACGCCTCGCACACGTGAACTGTCCGGGTTAGCACGGTTTTTTGATAAAAAAATTGCGTTTGATTAAACTCTGAGTTAAAAGGCAGTATAAATATTGGGGAAAGGTCAAAACTAGAAATTATTTTTATTACTCAGTGGTTAAGCAATCCTTTTTTACCAAAGCTGAAAACTTTGTGATGAGCAGTTATCATACAAGCTGTCATATACTGAATTATCGAGATCTAAGAGACGTGGGATTCGCTGTTTTTAAGGCAAATTCAGTGAATCTGATTTTTACTTTGCGTAACTGTTATATGGTCGATGTCTTTGATTTCGACTCATCAGCGCATGTTGCATACCTTGATTTTGATATTAATAAACAGATTATGCTCGGCGACGCCTTTGGGTCTCCTGCAATCGGATTGCCGTTTAGCAATCAATTTCGGAAAACTTTTGGTAAGGGCATTTTCCCCTTTAACGAGCTTAGATCTCGCCATCATGTCGGATTTTTTGTGGAGAGACCATACAGAAATAAAGGGAAAAAGGGTCTCTGGAACATGGATGAGGTGTTAATGGCTATCGCTTTAGAGATTGCTTTTGAAGAAGGTGTTGAGATTTTTATCATTAAACCGACCGGAGATAGATCCCGGTATTATTGCAAAAAATTTCGCGCAGAAATCCAACCTACCACTGAAACTGACGTGGTCTTGGGAATTAATTTGAGACGCGTCAGAAACCAACTCAAACACATTGAGCTTCAGAAAATTGAAGGCAAAACCCATTTTTTCAAGGTAGCCTGTCATCCGGATACATAACGAGTGTCCATCCATAAACGGCATCTTTCGGCCCCCGACGGCGTTCTCGCTCGTTTTCAATCCTCAAAATAGCGCACTATGTCTGCGGTTGAAAACTCACTCGGGCCTTGCCGGAAACCAAAATCTACCATTTCTGGATGGACACTAACTGACTCAGGAAATCTACAATATCCTGAAAAACCTGGCCCAGAGGACCAGGTTTTTTATTTAAACGGCAGGATTTCACCGAGCCGTTTGTCGTACATTTTACCGACTCCGTATTCGCTGCGTCTCATGAATTTTTCCCTGGCAGGTCCGATGATTTGCATTTCAGGATGCTTTGCCTGAACGTCCAAGGCGATACGCATCTCTTTTGTGCATCCGGTGCTGAAGGTGGCATCCTTGCCGACCCATTCCGGCGGAACCTTGCTGTTCATGATCTGAAAGGCCTGAACAATGTCATCATAGGTCTGAAATCGCCAGATATCAATCTGCCCGCTGCGCTGGACAATCTCCCACATATACATCAGGTCATCGGCATCCATACCGGGTTCAAAATGTTCAGACGGATTAATGATGAACGTCATGGCAAACTGTTCTTTGAGATACTCGATTAAAACCGACATGATCTTTTTGGCCATAGAGATTCTGCCGGGAATAGAACCGATGATCCCGCTGTAAAAGACCACCGTCATGCTGCGCTTCTTGGCTTGCACCATCCGGTCAATGATTTTCTTGGCTTTGTTTTCCAAATCCTTGTGGGAAAATTTGATCACGGCCGGGTGTTTGGGTTTATAATAGATAGAAACCTTCCCATGATCGTCAGCGGAGATGTTAAAAATGTCCTGTGTGAACTGAAAATGGGCATCAAAAAACCGACGTCTTTGGTCGTGACCTCGGGAGATGACCCCATCGACTTCTTTAAATGTGCGGGCAAAGGTTGTGGATGACATCAATAGATTGAGGTTTTCCCGGGTTCCATCAGATATGGCAATGATATTATAGTCACTTCTCAGTGTTTTGACCAGCTCGTTTTTGCTCATATTTATTTCCTGAAGGAAGAGCGCTCCTTCAAGCTCTCGGCGCAGCACCTCGTCCTCCTGTGCATCTTCGAAGTCGACCTTGGTAAACAAAGGGCCACCTTTGAAAGCGATTATGATTTTGTGCCCCAGCTTACCCAGATAATTAATAATGGCCAAATCTACCACAAATTCTCCGGCCTCATCGGCCAGCCACAGGATTTTTTTGGTGCCCACTTCGGATTGACCGTTTGGGGACTGAATGCCCAAAAATCGAAACAGGGGCTCAATTCCGTTTCCGGTTAACGGACGTTCGAACATCTTCAGGAAATCTTCTTCGGTGTACGCTATGGATTCATCCGATTCCCACAGTGAGCGTTGCACCGCCATTGAAAACAGGCGTTTTAGCTCCAGATCTTCAACCAATGTTTTGAGTTCCATCAGACTCGAGGGCGAGTCCGTTAAATCCGCGCGGTTGAAATAGTTCAACGCCTTTTGAAATCCTTCTGAATTGAGTATCCGGCTGACTCGGAAGTTACGGCTGGCTTTTTGGATAATGTAAGGGTCTCCAATCTGGGTATGATTTAAAAATATCCGTATCAGACGTTTTTCCAATCGCGAAGGTATCATAATTTCATCGCGGGTTTCGTGCCGATACTTGATTTTAATGAGGGCGTTCAAATAGTCTTTTTCACTTTGATCTTTGATCTGCCCGTCGATTAATTTTAGAATCCGCTCCAAAACCTCTTGGTATTTCCTTTGAATGAAATCAGATTCATTTCTGCTCATAATCGCCGCAAACATACGGTCTGAACAGGGGTAGTAGCGTTCATCATTTTCGGTATAGACCGTGAAACGGACCTGCTCCGGAGTGGCGGCTTGCTCCGGGTGGGTGAAGTGATCGAGATGGTTCTCAATAAAGAATGCCGTGAACCAGGCATCCATTTCGGGATCCAGTCCCGGTTGATAGGGCTTCTTGGATATTGTCTCCCGAGAATGTTTCGAGTTGCCGTTGTTTCCTATCACAGGGCCTCCTTTGAATCAAAAAAGAGCAGGCATAGACGAGGTACATCCATCAGACTTACCCTTACCGATAATGGCGATAGTCGACACCGTATTTATTGGCCTTGTAGGAAAACTTTCGCACCGTTGTTTTAAGTATCTCCGCCGCTAGGGTAATGTTGCCCCGCGTATTTTTAAGGGCGTCGATGATCATCTCTTTTTCGAGATTTGCTACCGCATCTTCCAGGGATAACACTGGCAATGTATCCGATTCCGTACCGGTTTGTAATGTAGGCGGGAGATGGTAGCTATGGATGACCGCTTCTTCACACAAAAGAACGGCCCGTTCGATGCAGTTTTCAAGTTCCCTGACGTTTCCCGGCCAATGATAATCCATGAGCATATCTATTGCCGGTGTGGAAAACCGCCGGATCGTTTTATGATTCTCCCTGGCATATTTTTCCAGGAAATGATCGACTAAAAGCAAAATATCGGTCTTGCGTTCTCTTAAGGGCGGCATGTAAATTGGAAAAACATTCAGGCGATAATAGAGATCATGCCTGAAAGCATCTTCTTCAACAGCCTGTTCCAGATTTTTATTGGTAGCGGTTATAATGCGAACATCCGTTTTAATGGTCTGGTATCCGCCAACCCTTTCAAATTCTTTCTCCTGCAAGATTCGCAAGAGTTTTACCTGAACTTCTAAACCCACCGATCCTATCTCGTCTAAAAATATGGTCCCTTTATTGGCCAGCTCGAATTTGCCCAGTTTTTGCTTGATGGCTCCTGTAAAAGCGCCTTTTTCATGCCCAAACAACTCGCTCTCAATAAGATTGGCCGGTAATGCCGCACAATTTACTTTAACAAAAGGCCTTTTTGATCTGAGACTGTTGTAATGTATTGAGTTGGCAACCAGTTCCTTGCCGGTACCGCTTTCACCGCGAACAAGCACCGTAGCGTTGCTTTTGGAAACCTGGGAAATCATTTGATAGACTTCGCGCATTTTGTTGCTGTTGCCGATAATATCGGTAATACGATATCGATTTTCCAGTTCGTTTCTAAGTCTTATATTTTCTTCTCTTAAATGCTCCTTTTCCAGACGGATGGTTTCCAGGTTGACAACATGCCTTGCCACCATTGTTGCAACCACAGACATAAGCCTTTTACCGTCTTTTAGGGAATATGATTCGTCAAAAGGCATGTCAAAGCTCAATGCTCCGATAACCTGGCTGCCTTTTTTTACCGGCACACAAATAAAGGATAGTTCCTGATCCTTTATGGTCTTTCGGGAAGCAGTCCGGTTAAGAAAAAGCGGCTCCTGGCTAATTTTTGGAATGGTGACGGCCTTACCCGTCTCAATGACCCGGCCGGTAATACCTTCGCCTAATTTATATTTTCCTTTTTGCATAGCGCTTTTGGAAAGCCCATGAGCGACCTCTATGCTTATCTCGTTGCGCAAAGGGTGTAGGAGTGTTACGGTTCCCCGCAGCATGTTCATTGAGCTGGATAGAATGTCCAGAACCTTATATAAAGATTTTTTAAGGTCCAGGTGCTCATTGAGCGCTTCACTGATTTCATAAAGCAGGGTAACATCTTCAATTCTTTTCATAATCTAAATTTCCGTGCATATTACCCATGGGCTTGTTTGCGTTACCGAAAGTAAATGCATTAGGCGCTTAGTTATAAATTTTGTGCATTTTATGGCAAAACTTTTTTCTTTTCGCCACAAAGGCACCAAGGCACGAAGAAAGAATAATAAATATATACTTCGTGTCTTAGTGTCTTGGTGGCAAATATTTTTGGTTCCGGTTTATCCGGGTTAGGTTATGGGCAAATACTTTTCTATTTCATACTGGCTCACATGGGTCCGATACATATCCCACTCAATCTTTTTATTTTCCACAAACTTGTTGAAAATATGTTCACCCAGGGCTTCTCTCACCACTTCTGATTTTTCAACCTCAAGAAGGGCCTCATAAAGGTTGTCCGGAAGGGTAAAAATACCTCTTTCCCTTTTTTCCTTCGCTGACATTCTATAGATATCCTCTTCGATGGGGTCCGGGAGTTCATAGTCATTCTCAATTCCTTTCAAACCGGCTGCCAGCATGACCGCAAAGGAAAGATAAGGATTACAGGCCGGATCAGGAGCGCGGAACTCTATGCGGGTGGCCACCTCTTTACCAGGTTTGTACATAGGAACCCGAATCATGGCCGAACGGTTGCGCCGGGCCCAGGAAATATAGACTGGGGCTTCATAACCGGGAACCAGCCGTTTGTAAGAGTTGACCCACTGATTGGTCACGGCGATGATTTCCCGTGCATGTTTCATGATCCCGGCAATATACCCCTTGGCCATTTTGGATAAATGGTATGGATCATTTCCATCAAAGAAAAGATTTTTGTTTCCGAAAAACAAGGATTGATGCACATGCATACCGCTTCCGTTCTCACCAAAGATCGGTTTGGGCATGAATGTGGCATAATACCCATGCTGCCGGGCGATTTCCTTGACCACGATTCGATAGGTCATGGTTTTGTCAGACATGCTGAGTGCATCGTCAAACCGCAGGTCGATTTCATGCTGGCTCGGAGCCACCTCATGATGGCTGTATTCCACCACTATGCCCATATCCTGCAGAGCGAAAATCGTTTCCCTTCTTAAGTTCGACGCCACATCCAGAGGCAGGCTGTCAAAATATCCTCCGGAATCAATCACCTCAGGCTTTTCTTTACTTTTAAAATAGAAATACTCGAGTTCGGGGCCCACATAAAAAGTGTATCCTTTTTCTTCTATTTTTTTTAAAAGTCTTTTCAGTACATATCGCGGGTCACCTTCATACGGAGTATGATCCGGGTTAACGATGTCGCAGAACATCCGGGCCACCGGTCTTTCTTCCGGTCGCCATGGCAGTAATCTGAAAGTGGCAGGATCAGGCAAGGCGACCATGTCGCTCTCTTCAATACGCGCAAAACCTTCGATAGAAGATCCATCAAATCCCATGCCCTCGCTCATGCCCATCTCGAGTTCGGATTGGGTGATTGCAAAGCTCTTTAGCATACCCAGAACATCCGTGAACCAGAACTGAATGAAGCTTACATTTTTTTCTTTAACGATTCTCAAAACGTCTTCTTTAGTGTTACAGGTTACAGAGTTCATTTGCATACCTCTCTTTTTCTTATTTGATATTCTTATGATAATTCTGAAGTGACTTTACATTGGCCTGTCCTTTTCTTCGCCGGGCAATGCCTCTGGCAGCTGCTGTGGCTGCAGCGGTTGTTGTAATATTCAAGACGTTATACTTTATTGCCGCTTTGCGGATATAAGAGTCATCATCCTTACTATCTTTTCCACTGGGCGTGTTTACCACCAGATGAATCTCTCCGTTTTTAATGGCATCCACAATGTCGGGCCTGCCGTATCCTAACTTGTTGATCGGTTCGGAATCTATGCCGTGCTCAGCCAAAAAAGCATGGGTCCCTTTTGTGGCCCGGATCTTAAAACCGAGTTCCTGGAAAAGCCTGGCAGGTTCCAGGGCACTGGGTTTATCCCTGTTTGCTATAGTGATCAAAACGGTTCCCTCAATGGGCAGCAGGACCTGGGTTGCCTCCTGAGATTTGAAAAAAGCCATGCCAAAGGAGTCCGCCATCCCAAGCACCTCTCCTGTTGAACGCATCTCCGGTCCCAGGAGCGGATCCACCTCGGGTAACATATTGAAAGGAAAAACCGCCTCTTTTACGCCGAAATGAGGTATGGATTTCTTCTCAAGACCCAAATCCGAGAGTTTTTTGCCCAACATGATCTGGGTGGCCAACCGGGCCATGGATATATTGCAGACCTTGGAAACAATCGGTACCGTTCGCGAGGCCCTTGGGTTAGCTTCCAAGATATACACGGTATCGCTGGCAATAGCGTACTGTATATTCATAAGTCCGACCACATGCAGCTCTACGGCAATCTTCCGGGTGTATTCATTAATGGTTTCTATGTGCTTGGGCGGGATGCTGATCGGTGGAATCACGCATGCAGAGTCTCCGGAATGTACGCCGGCAAGTTCGATATGTTCCATCACTGCAGGAACAAAGGCATCGGTGCCGTCGGCAATGGCGTCTGCTTCGGCCTCAATGGCGTTTTCCAGAAACTTGTCGATTAAAATCGGCCGTTCAGGAGAAACTTCTACGGCTACAGCCACATAGTGTAACAGCATTTCTTCATCCAGAATGATTTCCATGGCACGCCCGCCTAAAACATAAGAGGGACGGACCATCAAGGGATACCCGATCTTTTTGGCAATATCGAGTGCCTCCGTCACGGTGCCGGCCATACCGGATTCCGGTTGAGGAATTCCCAATTTACGCATCAACTTACGGAATCGGTCCCGGTCCTCTGAAAGGTCTATGGTTTCCGGAGAGGTGCCCAGGATGTTAACCCCCGCTTGGGTCAGTTCATTGGCAATGTTCAGGGGCGTCTGTCCACCGAACTGGACAATAATACCCTCTGGTTTTTCCTTTTGGTAAATGCTCAGCACATCCTCGACGGTCAGGGGTTCAAAATAAAGCTTATCCGATGTGTCGTAATCCGTAGAAACGGTTTCGGGATTGCAGTTCACCATGATCGATTCATATCCCGCCTCCCGGATGGCAAATGCTGCGTGCACACAACAATAATCAAACTCGATTCCCTGCCCGATACGGTTCGGTCCTCCACCGAGAACCATAATTTTTTTGCGGTCAGTCACTTCTACTTTGTCAGACGCATTATAGGTCGAAAAATAATAGGCCGCATTCTCCACGCCACTGACCGGAACCGGCTCCCAGGCTTCGACCTTGCCCAGAGAGGTGCGTTTTTCACGAATATCCTTTTCACGAATATCCAGAAGATAGGCCAGGTATTTATCCGCAAAACCGTCTTTTTTGGCTTGAATGAGCAAATCGTCGGGAGGGATTCGACCCTTGTGTGTGAGAATCTGTTCTTCAAGCGCCACCAGTTCCTTCATCTGTTCGATGAACCAGGGCTTTATATGGGTTATATGGTAAAGTGTTTCAATATCGACGCCTTTACGCAATGCTTCGTACATAATAAACTGTCGTTCACTGGTGGGAGTGCCCAGCATACTCAACAATTCGTCTTTGTTTTTTTTATTGAAGTCTTTGGCAAAACCCAGGCCGTAACGGTCGATCTCGAGGGAACGAATCGACTTCTGAAAGGCTTCCTTGTAATTTTTTCCGATACTCATAACCTCGCCAACCGCACGCATCTGGGTGCCAAGCTTATCCTGGACGCCTTCGAATTTTTCAAAGGCCCACCGGGCGAATTTAACCACCACGTAGTCGCCGGAGGGGGTGTATTTTTCTAAGGTTCCCTCTCGCCAGTAAGGGATTTCATCCATGGTCAACCCCCCGGCCAGAAGCGAGGAGACAAATGCAATGGGAAAGCCGGTTGCCTTGGAGGCTAGAGCCGACGAGCGGGAAGTTCGCGGATTAATCTCAATAACGACTACTCTACCGGTCATGGGATCATGGGCAAACTGGATGTTGGTTCCACCGATCACCTCAATAGCTTCCACAATATCGTAAGAATATTTCTGAAGCCGTTTTTGCAGATCGGAATCGATGGTCAGCATGGGCGCCGTACAATAGGAATCACCGGTGTGGATGCCCATGGCATCAACATTTTCAATAAAACAGACGGTAATCATCTGGTTTTTGGCGTCACGGACAACTTCCAGCTCAAGTTCTTCCCATCCCAGTACTGATTCTTCGACCAGAACTTGGTTAACGAGACTTGCAGAGAGACCGCGTGAGGTTATTGTGCGAAGTTCTTCAACATTATACACCAGACCTCCGCCCGTACCGCCCATGGTGTAAGCCGGACGAAGTACAACGGGGTAACCCAATTCTTCCGCCACTTTTTCTGCATCCTCCACGCTGTTAACCGCCTGGCTTTTCGGCATTTCAATTCCCAGCCGATCCATGGTCTCCTTGAATGCTGTCCGGTCTTCTCCTCGCTCGATGGCATCGACATTTACACCGATGACTTGGACACCGTATTTTTCAAGCACACCGGTTCTCGCAAGCTCGGATGACAGGTTCAAACCGGATTGTCCGCCCAGATTCGGAAGCAACGCATCCGGCCGTTCGGCCGCGATAATATCCGTCAGGGTTCGAAGGTTGAGCGGTTCGATATAGGTTACATCGGCCATGCCCGGATCGGTCATAATAGTTGCCGGATTAGAATTTACCAGTACGATTTCGTAGCCAAGACTGCGCAGGGCTTTGCATGCCTGAGTTCCTGAATAGTCGAATTCACATGCCTGGCCGATGATAATGGGACCTGATCCGATAATTAAAACTTTATGAATATCTTTTCGTTTGGGCATAAAGTTTCCTTCCTCACTTTTTTAGTAATAATTCAGCCACAACTCTACGAAGACACTAGGATTATAATAAAACTCTTTTAAAAGCCGTTTTGTATCTTTGAGCCTTAGTGACTAAACGGTCACTTTTTTCTTTCCAAATTAAAAATGATAAGCTCGTAAAAAGTCCGATTTAGACGGTTTTGTAAAAAGTTCAAATTCAAGGCGTGCAAATTTTGTAATCATGAGGCGTACTTATCG
>JASFLX010000005.1:0-34349 GCA_050117895.1 Desulfobacterales bacterium
GCGTAAAGATCTGCCCCACACAAGCGATTGAGGTCAGAGGTTATGCCGATTTTGTTCCGCTGGGAAGCAGCGTTATGCCCATGCTCGGAACCGAGGATGTTATGTGGACCTGTAAATTCAGAAACGGTGTCATCAAGCGCTTTAAGTTCCCCATCCGGACAACCCCGGAAGGCGGTGCCAATGCTTATCTGGATCTGGCAGGGAAAGACCTTGACAGTGAACTGCTTTCCACCGAGGAGGCAGACGGCCGCCAGATGCCAACACCGCAAACCGTCTAAACAGGCTCTATGGTTTGCGAAATCGAATAATTTGCGAAACCGAATCAAATGATTAATCATGATTATCTAATTAAGGAGGATGTAATATGGCATTACCGAATAAACCTTTAGGAGAACTTAAAGCAGTCAAGGATCCTGAAGTCGAAGAGCGTGAAGTTGACATCCTGATTGTGGGCGGCGGTATGGCTGCCTGCGGAACTGCTTTCGAGATCAAAAAATGGGCGCCTGACAAGAAAATCCTTTTGGTGGACAAGGCTGCTCTTGAACGAAGCGGCGCTGTAGCCCAGGGACTTTCAGCAATCAACACCTATGTCGGTGAAAATACACCGGAGGATTATGTCCGAATGGTCCGCAACGACCTGATGGGTATTGTCCGTGAAGACCTTATTTTTGACCTTGGCTTTCATGTTGATGATTCCGTATTCCTGTTTGAGGAATGGGGTCTTCCCATCTGGAAAATGTCAGACGACGGAAAGAAACTTGACGGTAAAAAGGGCCAGAAGATGGGCACCTTAAAGGACGGTGCAACACCTGTGCGTACCGGAAAATGGCAGATCATGATCAACGGCGAATCTTACAAAAGGATCGTGGCCGAGGCTGCCAAGCTGGCTCTGGGAGATGAAAATATCCTTGAGCGTGTCTTTATCGTTAAGCTGCTTCTGGATGCAAACGAGGAAAACCGGATCGCCGGTGCGGTCGGTTTCTCCGTCCGTGAAAACAAAGTTTTTATCATAAAATGCAACACCTGTATGGTAGCATGCGGCGGTGCAGTAAACATTTATCAGCCCCGAAGCGTGGGTGAAGGTAAAGGCCGTGCCTGGTATCCGGTTTGGAACGCGGGTTCCACGTATACCATGTGCATGGAAGTCGGCGCAGAGCTTTCCATGATGGAAAACCGTTTCACCCCGTCACGTTATAAAGACGGTTATGGTCCTGTGGGTGCCTGGTTCCTCTTGTTCAAGGCCAAAACACTCAACGGTCTGGGCGAAGGTTATGTGGGCAGTGATGCGGCCAAGGCGGAGCTCGAGAGATACGCTCCTTACGGAACCGCCGCCATTACACCGACCTGTTTGCGAAATCATCTCATGCTGTTTGAGATGAAGGAAGGTCGCGGTCCGGTTATGATGGATACGATTACCGCCCTGAAAGAATTGGGTGGAGCGGTCAGCAAAAAAGAACTCAAGGCCCTTGAGTCAGAAGCCTGGGAGAACTTTCTCGATATGACCTGCGGACAGGCCAACCTGTGGTGCGGAACCAATACCGAGCCGGACAAGAAAAACTCCGAGATTATGCCCACCGAGCCGTATCTGCTGGGGTCACATTCCGGCTGCTGCGGTCTGTGGTGCTCCGGGCCTGATTTCGACTGGGTGCCCGAATCTTACAAGATCAAATATAAAGATAAGGTATACAACCGTATGACCACGGTTAACGGACTGTTTACCGCCGGCGACGGTGTGGGATGCTCCGGCCATAAGTTCTCGTCAGGGTCTCATGCCGAAGGACGGATGGCGGCCAAGTCCATGGCCAGATTTGTGCGTGACAATGCGGACTTTACACCGACTATTAGCCAGTCCAGTCAAGAACTGGTGGATATCGTCTATAAACCGGTGAGGACTTTCCTTGAGCATTGTGATTACACCACTGCCATCGATATCAACCCCAATTATCTCAAACCTGATGGTATGACTTATCGTCTCATGAAAGCAACCCACGAGTATGGCGCGGGTACGGCAACCTATTATGCAACCAATAGCAAAAGTCTTGAGATAGTCATGGAAAAGCTCGAGATGATGCGTGAAGACTGCGAGAAGCTGGCAGCCGGTGACGTGCACGAACTGATGCGCTGCTGGGAAATCCACCACCGTATCTGGACGGTGGAATCCCACCTGCGTCACATCCAGTTCCGAAAAGAGACCCGCTATCCGGGATTCTATTACCAGACCGACTATCCGGGTCAGGATGATGAAAACTGGTTCTGCTTTGTCAACTCCAAGTTTGACCCCAAGGCCGGAACCTGGGATATCTTCAAGAAAGACTATGTCAAGATTATCCCTGATTAATAACAGATATGCGATAGCATAATCGGAAATACCTCCAGGTGTCTTCATGACGCCTGGAGGTTTTTATTAATTTGATATCGTTTATTTAAAACCCCTGAACTTCAGAGCTCCTGACACACAGGAATTGGGTGATATCAAAAGATTATATTATTAAATCCGGAGTAATGAAGTGCTGGAGCATTGGATGGCATTATAAATAGTTCCATTAACCCCATTACTCCATCACCCCATCACTCCATCTTAAAATTATCATTCAAATAATCCAAACCATATTCGGAACTCGATGCAGTCTCCATTGAAGTCGGGATTTCTGAATTCATATTGCACGGAGGGATAGCATGACAGAACACAAAGCAGGCCCTGCTAATGGAAGTATTCTGGTTGTTGGAGGAGGGATCAGCGGGCTGACCACAACCCTCGAAGCTGCTGAAGTGGGTTACGAGGTGTTTTTGGTCGAAAAAAATCCTTACCTGGGCGGAAGAGTGGCACAGCTAAATCAATATTTCCCTAAGCTATGCCCTCCAAGCTGTGGACTGGAAATTAATTTCAGGAGAATTAAGGATAACCCTAACATAAAGGTTTTTACACTGGCAGAGGTTGAAAAGGTCGAGGGGACACCCGGCAACTATGATGTTACGATAAAGTTGAGCCCAAGATATGTTAATGAAAACTGTACCTGCTGTGGTGACTGTGAGGCGGCCTGCGAAACCGAAATCTCCAGTGATTTTAATTTTGGAATGAATAAAAGCAAGGGGGCTTATCTGCCCTTTGAAATGGCTTTTCCGGCCCGTTATGTAATTTCTCCTCAGATTATCGGTACTGAGGATGGCAAGCGGTGTAAGGACGCCTGTAAATATGACGCCGTCGACCTTGATATGGAAGCCAAAACCATGGACCTGAAGGTGGGAGCCATTGTTTGGGCGACCGGCTGGGAGCCTTATGACGCCACCAAGATAGATAATCTTGGGTTCGGACAATATCCGAACGTGATTACCAACATGATGATGGAAAGGCTTGCATCTCCCAACGGGCCCACCAAAGGGAAAATTACCCGGCCGTCGGATAACAAGGAACCCGAAACCATCGGCTTTGTTCAATGCGCCGGTTCACGGGACGAAAATCATCTTCCCTATTGTTCTTATATTTGCTGCATGGCATCTTTGAAACAGGCCACCTACATCCGGGAAGAGTACCCTGATGCCAAGGTATATATTTTTTATATCGATGTCAGAGCGCCCGGCCAGCGCTATGAGAAGTTCTACCAGAAGATCAAAGAAGATGAAAATGTCTTTTTAATTAAAGGTAAAGTCGCTGAAGTGACCGAAGATCCGGGAACAGGCAATATCACCGTGGTTGCAGAAAATGCCGTAACCGGTGAAAAAATAAAACAAACTGTCGAAATGGCTGTCCTTGCCACCGGGATGCAGCCCACAACTGCGACCGTCAAACTGCCGGCCGATCTGAAATATAATGAAGACGGCTTTATTATCAATGATTTTGAAAAAGGCGGTATGTTTGCAGCAGGATGTGCCAATAAGCCGGCGGATGTGGTTTCGTCGAACCAGAATGCTACCGGTATGGCACTTAAAGCGATTCAAACCCTGGTGAAGAGGTAGGAGGTTATCCATGGATAAAAAATATGGTGTATATATCTGCACAGGTTGCGGCATCGGGGATGCCCTTGACATGGAAGAACTGTGTGAAGTTCCTGAAGAAGAAGGTCTTCCTGTTAAAACTCATCCGTTTCTTTGTGGCAAGGAAGGGGTTGAACTGATCAAGAAGGACATTGAGGAAAACGGCATAAACACACTGGTTATCGCCGCCTGTTCCCGCCGGGTTAATTTTGATGTCTTTAAATTTGACGGATGTATTGTGGACCGGGTTAACTTGAGAGAACAGGTGGTCTGGTCTCATCCCAGATCAGAATTTCCGGCGCTTACCGAAGAACAAAAAGATGATGAAGAGCACTTTGATCGATTGCAGATGCTGGCCGAAGATTATCTGAAAATGGGGATGGCAAAAGTTGAAAAAGTCGATTTGCCGGAGCCGTACAAGCTTGAAACCCTGTGCAGAAAAATTCTGGTAATCGGCGGCGGCATCACCGGTATATCTGCTGCTATTGATGCGGCTAAAACCGGTTATGAAGTGACCATCGTTGAAAAAGAACCCGGTTTGGGCGGATATGCGGCTAAAGTTCGTAAACAGTTGCCCATTGAAGAGCCTTATGAGAATCTGGTTCCACCGGTCATTGACGCCAAGATTAAAGAACTTGAGGCGTATGACAATATCACGGTTAAAACCGGAACCGTGGTTGCCCGTATTGCCGGTGAGCCCGGAGATTTTACGGTAACATTAAAGAAGCCGGGGGAAAAGATCGAATTTGACGTTCCCTATCCTCTGCCGGAAGAGATGAAATTTGATGAAAACGGCAAAGAACTGGATGTTGAAGCGCAACATCAACGGTACCTGGAATATAATGAAGGCAAGTTGGACATTTTGCAACTCGATCCGGATGGTGAAAAGTTCGGGGCCGTGGTGCTTGCTGCCGGATGGCGGCCGTACACACCCAAAGAAGATGAGTTCGCCCATCTCGGATTTGGCCAACTGCCGGATGTGGTCACCAACCACCAGTTTGAAAAGATGGCGGCCAAGGGCAAGATAACCACTTCAGACGGCAAAGAAGCCAAATCGGTTGTTTTTATCCAAAGTCCTGGTAAAGGCGAGGATGATGCCGACTTTAAATATTGCGGTTCGGTCACCAGCATGGTCTCTCTTAAACAGGCCAAGTATGTGTGCGAAGATTATGAGGACGGAAAGGCCTATATTTTTTACCAGCACATGCGGACCCCCGGGCTTTTGGAAAACTTTTACAAAAGCCTCCAGCAGGATGAGAGCATCTTCATGACCAAAGGGGAAGTGATCGGTGTCTCCAAAAACGGTGACGGCATGATCGTAGAAGCGGATAATACGTTGCTGGGTGAAAAGGTCAAGGTCAAAGCCGATATAGTGGTTTTGGCCACCGGCATGGTACCGGCAACGGTGGATGATCCGGTGGTTAATCTGGCATATCGTCAGGGACCGGCTTTCCGTGATATCGATCTTTTTGAAGGATACTGTGACTCAAATTTCATATGCTTTCCTTATGAAACCCAAAGAACCGGTATTTATGCTGCGGGCGCCATTCGACGCAGCATGACCATGGAAGAGTCCATTGAAGATGCAACAGGAGCCGCTCTAAAAGCGATTCAGTGTATTGAATCGGTAAACCGAGGTGTTTCGGTCCATCCCAGGTCCGGCGACATGACATTCCCGGATTTCTTCTTCCAGAGATGCACCCAGTGCAAGCGATGTACAGAGGAATGTCCATTCGGTGCCCTGGATGACGATGAAACCGGTACGCCCAAGCCGAATCCGACCCGCTGCCGTCGCTGCGGCACCTGCATGGGCGCCTGTCCCGAACGTATCATCGGCTTTGCCGATTATAATATCGACAGTGTGGGATCCATGGTCAAAGCCATCGGTGTACCTTCTGAAGATGATTATGATGAGCCCCCTTTCAGGATCGTCGGGTTTGTATGTGAGAACGATGCCTATCCGGCTTTGGACATTGCCGGTTTGAACCGGCTCGTCTATTCGGCCGACGTCCGGTTTATTCCGGTTCGATGTCTGGGATCCATGAACGTGATCTGGATTAAGGACGCTCTTGCTCAGGGCATGGACGGGGCTTTTCTCCTGGGCTGCAAACATGGTGATGACTACCAGTGCCATTTTGTCAAAGGGAGTGAGCTTGCGGACATCAGAATGAAAAAGATCGGCGAAGCCCTGTCGAGTCTGGCCCTGGAAGAAGAACGGGTGGCCCAATTTGAAGTTGCCATTGATGACTATGACAAGCTTCCCAAAATGATAAATGATTTTGTGGAAATGGTTGAAGATCTCGGCCCCAACCCGTTTAAGGGATTCTAGTGATTGATAATTTTCGATTGACGATTGAAGCTTATTTTTTCAATCGTCAATCGTCAATCGTCAATAATCAATATAATGAGGAGGTATTCACATGACGGATAAATACCTGATTGAGCCTGATGTAAATTTTATTAAAGAAGTCGTCGGGCTCGGGGGGGACACCCTGAAAAAGTGCTTTCAATGTGCTACATGCTCGGTAGTCTGCCCTATTTCTCCTGACACCAAACCGTTCCCCAGAAAGGAGATGATTGCCGCATCATGGGGATTAAAAGACAGACTGGTCAATAATCTGGACATCTGGCTGTGCCATCATTGCGGAGATTGCACCACCATGTGTCCTCGCGGCGCCAAACCCGGTGAAGTTCTGGCCGCTGTTCGTTCCTACGCCATTACGGATTATGCCGTTCCCAAGGCCATCGGGAAAGCGGTTAACGATCCCAGAAAGCTTCCCATTCTTATGGGGATTCCCGTGGTTATTTTTCTGGTTTTAGGCCTTATAACGGGTCTGCTTGATTTTTCACCGCCTTTGGGGGAACACGGAATCGCGCATCATCTGTTCTTTTCCACATGGCTGGTGGATATGATTTTCGTACCCCTGTCCATCTGGGCCGTTGTCGTTTTTGCCATAGGGTTGAAAAGATTTATCACCGATATCCATGAAAATGCCGTGCTGGAAGGAAAGACCCAAAAGAAGAAGCTTGATTTCGTTGGGTTGGGCAAGGCCTTATGGAACATATTGCCGACCATATTAAAACATGATAAATTTACAGAATGCGATGAAAATAGCGATCGAGCCACCCCCCATTTGATGGTATTCTGGTCATTTATCGGGCTATTTATTGTCACCAACATATTTTTCGTGGTGCTTTATGGTTTCCAACAGCATGGTCCTTACTCACAGTTAAATCCGGTGAAGTGGCTTGCAAATGTCAGCGGTGTTGCTCTGGTTATCGGTAGTGCTCTGCTGATCAAAAACCGTCTGGTCAAGGCCAAAACCGATCAGACCTCGAGCTACCAGGACTGGTATCTTCTAGGACTTGTTCTGGGTCTCGGCGTCACCGGTTTGCTTACCGAAGCAACACGGCTGGCAGGTCTGGCAGGGTTGACCTATTTTATGTATTTCATCCATCTTGTCTTTGTATTCGACCTGTTCGCATTTTTGCCATTTTCGAAGCTGGCACATATTGTCTACCGGACCGTGGCCATGGCGTATAATGAGTATTCAGAGAGACAATAGCTGATGGATTCCTAAAAAACTCAACTTCTTGCGTTACCCTGCATTACTAGTCAATGCAGCGTACTGTAAGTGTGTCTCATTCCTCGGAATTTGGGATGCCTTTTTATCCCGATAGATTTATGGGGGGAACGAGAAGCTTTTTAATTTGTCATCAAATCAAAAAATAAAAAAAGGGAGACAATCTTGTCTCCCTTTTTTAGTAACTCGGGTGAGTGATAAATAACCCGCTAACACTCAACAACCAACTGTTTATTATTATTCGCCGGTAGCGGCTCCGTGCATCTTGATTTCAACTTTTTCCGTAAGCCCTTCGTAGTACTCTCTTAGGATTGCAACAACTTCATCCCGCCCAAAGTGATCGGGAAGTTCTCCACCCTCTGAAAGCAATTTTCTTAGCATGGTTCCGGAAAGAAGAACCCTGTCTTCCTTGCCATGGGGACAGGTTCTAAGTGAGGCCATGCCGTCACACTTATAACAATAGAATGTCCAGTCGATTTTTAAGGGTTTGCAGAGCAACGCTTTACCCGGATCGTCCGAGGTCGGAATTTTATCAAAGATGGTCTGGGCTTCAAACATTCCGTAAAAATCGCCCACGCCCGCATGGTCGCGTCCGATAATCATGCGTGAGCATCCGTAGTTCTGACGGAAGGTTGCGTGCAAAAGACCTTCTCTGGGTCCGGCGTAACGCATGTCCAGAGGATAGCCGCCCTGGACCACATTTTGATCTACAAAATAGTTTTTCACAAGGGTGTCGATACATCTTACGCGAACTTCGGCAGGAATGTCTCCGGGTTTCAGGTTGCCCACCAGAGAGTGAATATATACGCCGTCACAAACTTCCACGGCAATCTTGCAGAGGTATTCGTGCGATCTGTGCATGGGGTTCCTGAGCTGCAGGGCGGCAATTTCGCTCCACCCTTTTTCCTCAAAGATTTTGCGGGACTCTTCGGGCCTCATATAGACGCCGGCATATTTGGTAGGATACTCGCCTTCGCTCAAAACCTTAACAGGGCCGGCAAGGTTGAATCCCTTTTGTGCCATGACCATCTGGACGCCCGGATGATCTTCTCCTGCGATTTTCCAGAACTCTTCGGCGGTGGGAGTGCCCTCTCCCATGTATACCTTTTCACATTCAAATTTCTTGTCGGCTTCGGTCATCTCATATTTTTCCGTTACCTTCATGGTTCCCATAATTTCATTACTATCCGGGTCACACAGCGCGATTTCGTCACCTTCACCAATGCCGTCGGCGTCTGCTTTGTCCACGGAAAGGGTCACGGGAATGGGCCAGAAGGTTCCATCGGCAAGTTGGAAATTGTCACAGACTCCTTTCCAATCGGCTTTGGTCATAAAGCCTGTCAGCGGGCTGAATCCGCCGATACCCATCATAATAAGGTCACCGACTTCACGATGAGACACGGTGATTTTTTTTAGCCCTTCGGCCTTTTTCTTTTCTGCCTCAAGCTCAGCGCCTTCAAGCAAGCAGCAGGTCAATCCCTTGCCGCCATGTGGTGGAATTAAATTTGACATTTGTTACCGTCTCCTTTCATTTTTTTATTTTAATAATAAATGGTTTTTCCACACCATTTTAAATTTCCCAAACGATAACTTCTAATAATGAAAAAATCATTTGTCAAGGATAATCACTGTCTAAAATGCCTAAAAAGTCTAAAATTGAAAATATTGGGTGTTTTGTAACAAAAAGGGTCCCTTGAATAGAATTTATTTGGCTTTGATCATCCCAATATTCCATCATTTCATTACCACAAATATGAGGGAAAAACACAGATTCTTCGAAATCCTTTTAAATTCATTGAGTTGTAGGAGTTCCCCGGCCTTTGTTTCAATCCTGTCTGGTTCCTGTAATCGTCACTTCAACCGGGCGTGTTCGGGGACGATTATCGTGATTGATGACAACCACCTGCTGCCAGGTTCCCAATTTAAGGCGACCGTTTCGAATCGGCAGGGCAATGGAAGGCCCCAGCAATGCGGCCTGGACATGGCTGTGTCCGTTGCCGTCATGCCATGCTTTTTCGTGTTCGTATTCCATATCCGGAGGGGCCAGACGGTTTATAGCGTTTTTTAAATCCTCCACCACGCCGGGTTCAAATTCAATGGTTGTAATTGACCCGGTTGAACCGACGATTGTGGCGAATAGATTCCCGAATGCAATACCAGATTTGCTGACCAATTGATCGAGCGTTACCGTTATGTCGCAAATATCCGGACCGGTTTGCAAACTGACATCGATGGATTCGTAATATATTGATACCGTTTTCATAATCATCCTCCGGAGACTTTTGAAAAATGTCCTTTTTTGCCCAATTTCTGAGTCCCCGATAATCGGGATCTACGCTTCGCTTCGACAGGCTCAAATTTTAACCCGCCACTGAATTTTGGTGGGTTAATCCTCGAAATACTCAATGTATGTCTGCGGTTAAAATTCTCGCGTTGACTCGGGGCGTCCATGCCCCTCGCCCTCACGGGCAGCTTGACAGCTGTCCAATTCTGCTATCCTGCAGAATTGCTCTTGAACTTGAACCCCGGTTAAATATTAAATACGGATTTAACTGGGCAGGCATAAATGAACATTTTTAAAAGGTCTCACTTTATTAATTTAACATTCCAAATAATTTGAGGAGTCGGGAAGTTTTTTTAATTTAGCCGCTCCATGAATAATCAGCGACTACATCATACAAACTCATAAGTAAGGGTTCGTAAAGAAAGAACAAAAAATATGGCTCTAAATAAATTTGGTATATAGCGACCCGCTTAACGCATTTAAAGCACGAAAGTAAAATGCCGCTGCTCTTTCTTAACGATCCCTAATATATTCAAACAGTGTATGATTTTGCTGCTGATCATTCATTCCGCTTAATTTCCGGCTCCAAAGAAAAACTTCCCGATCCTTAAATTAAGAAATAAAAATATTATCTGTGTATATCTGCGAAAATCTGTGTCCTATTTTATACGGTCACTATAAAAGGTCCAGGTCCCAATTCCATAGCCCGGGTCTTTTTTTCAGGGTCACCTCTTTTGGAATTGGTTCCACCAGATGTACGAACAGACGGTATCCCGCTTTTTCAAGCTGGTTTTTCTTGGCACTTATGTCGAGTTTCCAGTTGGGGTATACCCAGTAGTCGGATTCGAATTTTTGGACCCAGGATTCTTCACCCTTGGGGCTTATCATGGGCTTTTGGGCATCTAATTTTTCTGAAATTATTCGCGAAATACATAAGGGCCAGTTGCCCGAAATTACGATTCCCAGCGGCAGAGAGCTGTGTTTGGGCAGAATCATATAATCTTTGCGGCCCAGTTCCGGGCTGACAATGGCTCCCTTAACGCCCAGCGATGCAAGAGTTTTTATTGCCAACGGATTGGTGATATTGCAAAACGGCCCTGCCCAAAGGTTCAATTTTTTGGGCATGCTGAAAAAGGCCAGTTGCCAGGGAGCGTTGAGCACAAAATTCCGTGCCCCTTTCTTCAGGACACGGCCGACCAGTCCCTTGAAGTTTTTTTCATCTTCAGGCCAGATCACCGGCGGAAGCCACCACCAGAGTGGGTGGCCGGGACTTTTTAGCATTTTATTTTTGGCCTGAGATTGCAGCCACAGTCCGGTCAACCCCCTAAATTTTGTCTTTTCGGGTTTACGAAATACATGAAGATCGGAAACCGTTGCTTTGCTCCTTGATTTTTTTGGCAGCCTGGCGGTAAACATCGCAGGGGAAATTTTAAATATCGGTTTCTTATTCAGCTCCTTTTCCAGCCCGGACATCATGTCTTCGAGAGATTTTTCCCGCCGGTCTGTAAGGAACACCGGGGCTCCTTTTACAGGAATTGTTTTCGAAGAAGTTTTAAGAAAAAAACGCCCCCCTTTGGGTACGGTTTTACCCACTCTCTGGGTGCCGTGCCATAACTCGTCCTCATATCCTACACGGAGGAGATCGCCGGACAAAAGTTCCTCTCTGGGGATTAAAAAAGGCTTTTGTTGGGTTCCTTTTACCTTTCCCACAAGAAGACCGGAGCCGGTTTGAGTGTCAATTCTTACCGGATTCTGAGGCCGTTGGGGGAGAAAATTATAATGGGTACCGGTTCTACCCAGGGCATAGGATAACAGCGTAAGCGCCTGTTTTTTCATTTTGGGATCGCTTCCATAATCCCTTAAGATCCGGTAAGCTTTAACCGTATAGAAGACGTAATGAGGACCTTTTTTTCGGCCTTCAATCTTCCATGCCCGGACCCGGGGAAT
Source organism: Desulfobacterales bacterium (assembly GCA_050117895.1). GTDB lineage: Bacteria > Desulfobacterota > Desulfobacteria > Desulfobacterales > UBA11574 > S5133MH16. The sequence continues at coordinate 11,788 of JASFLX010000005.1, forward strand.
GTCCAGAAGGACTTTGACGAGCACATCCAGACTCAGATCCCGGCATGAAAAGTATCTTTTGCTTTTGCTTTTTTGAGTATAAACCCTGCGGCAGGGCTGCACACATCTTCCCCTGAGTCCGCTTTTACCGCCCAGATAACTGCTCCAGTAACACCTTCCGGATACCCCGTAGCAAAGTGCCCCGTGGATAAATAATTCCAGGCCCAAGCCTTTGGGGCAATCCGAGGCCATCACCTTAATTTCGTCTATGTTCAGTTCCCTGGGAAGAACGATCCGATGGACCCGGAACTTACTTTTAACCAGTTTAAGGGCGGATGCAAAGCTTACATGAGACAGGGTGGATAAATGGAGTTTGCCCGAAAAACCGGTTTGCCTGGCCAGCTGCAAAAGGGAAAGATCCTGAATGATGAGAGCGTCGGGCTTCACCCACCGGTGGAGCCCCTTAAGAATCTTTCCTGCTCTGTCCAGTTCGTCGGTTTTTAAAAGGGAGTTTATCGCCACATGGACTTTGGTCCCTTTATCATGGGCCAAACGGGTCAGAGCCGAAAGTTCTTGGAGTGAAAAATTCTTTACCTCCATGCGCGCTGAAAATTGCTTCAGCCCGCAATATATTTCATCGGCTCCGGCTGCCAGGGCGGCCAGAAACGAGGCCTTATTTCCGGCCGGTGCCAGAATAGCAGGGGGCTTGACTGATGGTGTTTCATCTCTCATCGTGTTAACGGATTAGTTTTAAAAAAATAATTTCTCAATAATTTCTCAATAATCTTTTTTTCAAGGCACCTGCTGCGTCAAGGGCAAGACTTAAAAAGGCCGGAATCAAAAATATGGTAAACACCGTTGCAATCAATAGGCCACCCACAACCACACTTCCAATTCCCCGGTAGAATTCAGAACCCGCACCCGGGGCAAGCACCAGTGGGAGCATCGCGGTTATGGTTGTAATCGCACTCATGTAAATGGGCCGGATACGGGATCGGACCGATTCTGTAATGGCATCGCGGGGCAACATGTTGCTGTCCCGAATATTATTTAAGGTTTGATGAACGATCAAAATAGCATTGTTGACCACAATGCCCACCAGGATCACAAAACCGAGCATGGTTATGATATCCAACGGTTGATAGGTTTTAAACGTATTTACCAACGATAAGCCGACAAACCCCCCGGCTGCGGCCAGTGGAACACTGAACATAATAATTAACGGATAGAAAAAATTTTCGAACAACGCCGACATTAAAAGATAGCTGATGATGATGGCCAGAATAAAGTTCCACATCAAAACCTTCCGGGTACGAGTCAGATCGTCGGCCGTACCGCCAAGCTTGATACTGTAAAGTTTTGAAAATCCCCCCGCGGCCTTGATCGGAGCCAGAACCCTCTGCTCAACGATTGCCATGGCAGATTCAAGCGCCATCATCCTTTCCGGGATTACCTGGATCGTAATGGCCCGTTGCGAATCAATATGATTGATCTGGATAGGGCCTTCTTCAATCTTGACTTCTGCGAGTGAATTTAAGGTCACCTTTTCTCCGGATGGCGCGACAACCGGAAATTGGGCCAGGTCCTGGGTACGTTCGAGTTTTCCTTCTTTGCTTTTTACCATCAGATCTATTTCATCTCCATACAGGCGATAGGTACTGGCTTTGGCCTCATCCACAATGGTGTCCACAATTAAGCCGAGGTCGGCCGTAGTCATTCCCAGACGGGTCAGACGGTCCCGGTTGGGGATCACCCGCATCTCGGGGTTTCCCAAATCCAGGCTGGGAATTGGCCGAATCTGGGCACCGGCCAGCGCCTGAGCGGTCAACCCGTATATTTGTTTTCCAAGGTTGATCAATTGAACCAGGTCGGGTCCTTTGATTTCTATCTCGATGGATCGTCCCTCGCCGATATTTCGTGAAAAGAGACTGGGCTGCTGAACAATTGCGATCATGCCGGGAATTTTTCTCAGTATACCGTAAACATAAGGAAGCAATTCCCGGGTTCGCTGTTGAACTTTGGAAATAACCCCCATAAAAACCGATTGTCCCCGGGCAACATAAAAAAAACCGCTGACCGGCGGAAGATTCTGTTTTTCAGCCATTTCACTTTTCTGATCATGTTCAATGAGCGGTAAAATATCTTTTTCAACGGTTTCCCCGATTTTCTCAAGTTCTTCCAGGTTGTACCCCGGAGGCGGCAGCAGAATTCCGTACAACACTTCACGGTTGCCCTCAGGCAGATATTCTGTTTTGGGCATCAGAAACCATGCCAGGCCGATTGCCAGAAGGGTCATGATAACGGCTATGCCTATTCGTGCCGTAACCCATCCACACATCCAGTAAACAAACCGTGTCGTGTAATTCACAAAGCCGCTGGCAAAAGCATTGAGCCATCGGCCAATGGTATTGACAGGCCACCATATAAAGGCAAACCTTTTTCTTGCTTTGAATTCGTTATTTTTATTTTTTTGAACCCTCCCCAGTATTTTGGAAGACAGGGTCGGAATAACCGTAATGGAGACTAGGAGGCTTAATGCAACGGCACTACTGATAGCGATGGCGATGTCACGGAAAAGTTGGCCGGCTTCCTCCTGAACAAACACGATGGGAAGGAACACCGCTACGGTGGTCAAAGTACTGGCCAGAACCGCTCCCCAAACTTCAACCGTGCCGTCATAAGCGGCCTGGATTCGTGTTTTTCCCATCTCCCGGTGACGGAATATGTTTTCAAATACCACGATGGAGTTATCCACCACCATGCCGATGGCAAAGGAAAGGCCGGCCAGGCTGACCACATTGATATTCCTTCCCATTAGGGTCATGACAAGGAACGTGCCTACTGCGCTGATGGGAATGGCGACCGATACGATAACGGTACTGGCAAAATTTCTCAAAAATATGACGAGCACCAAAACTGCCAGCAATCCACCGATAAAAATATTCTCCTTTACCAGATTTATCGCGCTATAGATATAGCGGGTGTAATCATAGACCACCGTAACCCTTAAGTTTTTTTCTTTTAATAAGCCGTCATTCAGCTCTTTGAGCGCTGTTTGCAATCTTTTCACTACCAGCAGAACATTGGAACCGGGTTCGCGAACGGCATTTAAAACAATGGTCGGAGTCCCTTCATGCCGGACCACATATTCCGAATCTTTAAAGCCAAACTCAACTGTGGCAATGTCGCCCACGCTGACAGGTATGCCTTTTATCCTTTTGATGATAACTTTTGAGACATCTTCCGCGCTTTGATACTCGCCCACGGTTCGGGCGATATAGCGACGCTTGCCCTCGTCAAAGTCACCGGCACTGATATTTTTGTTTTCTATATCCAGTGCTCGAACAATTTCGGGAATAGTGACTTTGCGGGCCGAAAGAGCATCCGAATCTACAATCACCTGAATCTCACGTTCCCGCCCACCATATATATTGGATGACGATACTCCGGAAACCCTCTCGAGTCTGGGCTTAACATACTCGTCAATAAAATCATACTCATGCTGTAAATTGCCCCGGTATCCGTCCAGTGCCTGCAATACCATCCAGACAATTGCCTTTTCGCGTCTTCCCCCGGACTTTATAATCGGTTTTTCCACATCGTCCGGATACTTTTCAACACGTTCAAGACTGTTGGATACCCTGAGCAGGGCTTCATCGGTGTCCGTTCCGATTTCAAACATCAAGTTGATGTAGGCTCTGCTGTCACTGCTTTCACTTTTAATCTCTACCAAACCTTCCAAGTTTTTAAGCTCATCCTCCTGGACATCGACAATTTCACGTTCAACTTCCACCGGACTTGCTCCCCGCCAGACGGTCTGGATGGAGATCTCGGGCAGATCAATGTTGGGGGTCAATTGGATGGGAATTCTATAAAGGGAAATAAAGCCGAATAAAACAAGAAGGAGAACTCCGACCGTAACGGTTACCGGTTTTTTTATGGCAGTATCGACTAACTTCATAATTTGCTAAACCAATATCAGCTTGCATCTAATGTTATTAACAAAGACTTTGTTATTCCTGCACCACTATCGCCTGTCCGGGTTTGAGGCGTTCGTTGCCACGTATCACAACCTGCACCCCTGATTTCAAGTCTCCGACTACGGCCACATCTCCGTCATAATAGCCGAGAATATTAACAGGAACCGGCACGGCCTTGCCGTCCATAACAACAAACACCAATCGGTTCTCTCCGGCGGTAACTATGGCATCCTTGGGTATGAGAAGGGCGTTTTTTTTATTTGCCAGGTTAAATGTAACCATTGCCTCCATACCACTTTTGATCTTACAGCCGGGATTTAAAAGATTTATTTTTACCGGAAAGGTTCTGGAATGCTGATCTGCCTGGGGAAGGAGCGCATATATTCTGCCCGAAAGCATATCGTTGGATATGCTTTTCACCATTACCTCGACTTTAGCTTCTGGGTTCAGCATCACCGCATATCGCTCCGGAACATCAACGGTGATACGAATTTTATCCATATCAAGGAGGGTAATAACAGGGCCCCCCTCTTTTATCCATTCTCCAACCTGAGTATGCTCCTTTGATACAAAACCCGAAAAAGGCGCGAAAACTTTTTTTTGTTTTATATCGTACTCCAGTTGTTCTATTTCAGCCTCTTTTTCTAATAATTTATGTGACAGTGCACGGTGAGCAAAATAAGCCACGTCAAACCGGGTCTCGGCAATACTGTTGGTTTCTACAAGCTTGCTGAGCCTTGAAAGCTCTTTTTCGGCATTTTGAAGGTTTGCCTTGATCGTTTCTCTTGCAGCGATTGCGCCTTTTAAGCGAAGTTGGAGATCCGTAGATCTTAAACTTACGAGCAATTCCCCTTTCTTGACGGAGTCGCCTTCTTTAACAGGAAAATATTCGACCACCCCGGGTACTTCTGTGGCAACCGTACTTGTTGCAATGGCTTCGGTGGTGCCGACCAGGGATATTTGATTTGAAACCATCTTTTTTTTCACTTCAGCAACCCGGACCGGGACTGGAGGCGGACCATTTTTTTTGCCGCTTTCTTGGGCCGGGAGGGTGGAAATCGAAATAAAAAAGACGGCAGTGGCGATTAAAAAATGTTTAAAAAAAGACGCCTTGAAATTGAGTCTAAGCATTCATTACCTCAATAGAATAATAAAAAGTAGGATCGGATTTGCCTGCGGGGCAGGTAAAAACTAATTTCTCAATAAGTTCTGGTCGTTGAATAATTTTATTACCAGTAGGCTCCATAATTTATTGAGAAGTTACGGTGAAAACACTTAACTTGCCAAGATTGAAGACAAAATTAATATGAACCTATATTTAAAATTCACGGGCGTCAAGAGATTAAAAAAAAGTATATGTTACATTTTTTCACCACCAAGTTCTATAATTTATTGAGAAATTATCATTAAAGCACATATAGACTAAAAAAATATATCCTCTTGCCTGAATCGTACTATGTATTATATTACATATTTGGTCGTAAACAAAATGAAAAAAGGGTGAACTTAGCAGGGTAAACAAATCTGATTATGATGCAGCGTAGCGACGAATTGTTCTTAACAACTCTGGCACGGCTCGGGCTTACGGATGCTTAAGCACAAGTTTCAGTCGGTTGTAAAGAGATACACGCCGCCGTGGAGCGTTTTCCCTGTATTGAGATTCAAATGCGTTTGACCTGGTGAATTTAGGGGTTTGGCCCCAATTGGTATAACAAATAACACTTAATCCTGGTTGTACTTTTTTTAACAGGGTATAAAAAAAGGAAGGATATGTATATGAAACTGGCAGTCAGTGGTAAAGGTGGGGTTGGCAAAACAACATTTTCCGCCCTTTTGATACGGACATTAAATGCTCAGGGAAAGCGTGTGCTGGCAATCGATGCGGATCCGGATGCAAATCTTGCAGCAGCGCTGGGTATCCCCGATGCTGACAAGATTGTACCCATTGCCGAGATGAAAGAGCTTATTTTTGAGAGAACCGAGGCGCAACCGGGAACCATTGGCGGTTTTTTTAAACTCAACCCAAAGGTGGATGATCTTCCGGATTCGCTGTCGGCAAAACTCGACAATATCAAGATGATGCGGCTTGGTGGGGTTAAAAAAGGCGGCTCCGGATGCATATGCCCGGAAAGCACCCTTTTAAGAGCGCTGATGCTTCATATTGTACTGGCAAGGGACGAAGTGGTGGTCATGGATATGGAAGCCGGAATCGAACATCTGGGCAGAGCCACGGCATCTGCGGTGGATAAACTTATTGTGGTTGTGGAACCGGGACGTCGAAGTATGGATACCGCAGGTCACATAAAAAAGCTGGCATCCGAGATCGGCTTAAAAAATATCGGTTTGGTGGGCAACAAAATCCGCGGCCAAAAAGATGAGGAATTTTTAAAAAAACACCTAAGCGATTTTGAATTCCTCGGTTTTATCCGGCAAGATGAAGCGTTGATAGAGGCGGATCTCGATGGTGTTTCGCCCTATGATGTGGATTCAATTGCAAAAACAAATGTCAAGGAGATGATCGCTAAGCTTTAATGAGTCGAAGAAGACGATACGTCTTTAAACCAAAAAAGAAAAAAGGAAAAATCGGCTACAGATCCCGGGTTGTTAAAATCAAACCCGGAGCTGATGCGGGATTGAAAAAGATTTTCGCCTCTATCGGAGTACCGGATAAAAAACCGTTTAAACCCGATCCGTTTCAGCTGAAAGCACTGTCGGCAATTGAACGTGCCGACTGCCTTGTCACGGTCCCAACCGGCGCCGGCAAAACATGGATTGCAGAACAGGCCATGGCCCGGGTCCATAGAAAGGGAGGGAGATCTTGGTATGCCTCCCCTTTAAAGGCGTTGAGCAATACCAAATACGGTGAATTTTCAGAAATCTTCGGGATGGAAAATGTCGGGATTTTAACCGGTGACAGAAAAGAGAATCCTGATGCATCGATTATCGTCGGGACCACCGAGATTCTGCGCAATCAGCTTTACGATGCAATGCATAAAGGGGTAACTCTTTTAACCGATTTGGTTATCCTGGACGAAGCACATTTTCTTGGAGATGAAGACAGGGGGGTGGTATGGGAAGAGATCATGATATATCTTCCCGCAAGGATACCCCTTCTTCTGCTTTCGGCCACCATAGGAAATGCACATACGATTTCACGATGGCTTTCGTCAATTCGCAAAAAAAAATGTATCGTGATCCAAGAAACAAAAAGGCCGGTGCCGCTTTATCCTCTGTTTTTCCATCCTTCAGGAACGCTTTTCCCCCTTACGGATCATAGAAAAAACAGACTTCATAAAAAAGTATTTGCTTATGTTAACAGCAAGCGACCACCTGTTCTTGCCCCTCCCCACAAGCTGCCCCCTTTTGGGGAGATCATGAGTGTTTTTGATAAATACCGTCTGCTGCCGGCTATATTTTTTCTTAAATCCCGGGCAGATTGTGACCATGCATTGGATCTGTGTGCGGACATCCCGACATTCGATGAGCATCGAAAGTCACGGCGCATCCAAAGAATCCAAGAACTGGTATCGAAAAGCCCTCATATTGCCGGACACCGCCAATTAGGCCACCTTGAACATTTGGCTGTGGGTTCCCATCACAGTGGTCAACTTCCGGCATGGAAACTGGTGCTGGAGACACTGATGACAGAAGGGCTTCTTGATGCTGTTTTCGCAACATCCACGGTTGCGGCCGGTGTAAATTTTCCTGCCAGAACCATCGTTCTTCTTAATTCAGACCGGTTTAACGGCAGGGACTTTCTACCCCTAACTCCCACTGAATTTCACCAGATGACCGGTCGGGCGGGAAGAAGGGGAATGGACCATATCGGATTTGCCGTAACCGTTCCGGGAAAATATATGGATGTCAGGCGAATTGCAAAACTAATGACGTTACCTCCTTCTGATGTGGTCAGTCAGATCAAAATAAATTTTTCCATGGTCCTTAACCTGCTGTTGTCCCATACTCCCGACCAGATAGAAGATCTTCTTAAAAAGTCTTTTGCAACCTACATGATCGTTGCTGCCGGAAAAAAAATGAGGGCCCGTAAATCTTTCAGAGATGAGCACAAGCAGTTGTGGCGAGATTTTTTACACCATCTTAACTTTTTGAAAGATACAGGCTATGTTACGGAACAGGGGATGCTGACGGCTGACGGAAAATGGGCGTCACAGCTAAGGGTGGATCAGCCGATCATGATCGCCCAAGGGTTCAGACTCGGGATTTTTCCTGAATTTGATCCCGCACTCCTTGCCGCAATCATCGCATTATTTGTCAATGAGCGGGAATCCAATGACCGTATCGAAAAAATGTTCAAGCCACAGACGCTGTTAACAACTTTCCGAAAGATAAAATTAAGCCTGGAACCATTTGCAAAACAGATGACGGATCGAAGGTTTGACGTAAGACCGCTGTTTTTGCGGCCGGCTGCCACACTTTATGCCTGGGCCGCCGGCCAGTCTTGGGAAAAGGTACTATCCGTAGCCCAGATGGAAGAAGGAGATCTTGCCATGCTGATCCACCGGACCGCGGATAACTTAAGACATGTCAGAACCCTTACCCGGGTTTTTCCTGAAGCGGCTGAAACATCTGCAAAATCCATTGAGCTGATTATGAGGAGTCCTGTGGTGATGGATTATGACATTTGACGGTCTCGTAAAAAGTCCAACTTCTGCGTTGTGCTGCATTTCGCAATCATTCAACGTACGATAAGTACGCCTCATGATTACAAAATTTGCACGCCTTTTTATCCCGCCTATGTTTGGCGGGGGAATTTGAACTTTTTATGAAACCGTCTAAATCGGACTTTTTACGAGTTTATCACATTTGATACAAGGAGTGAAACGCAGGAAGATGATCACCCATACACAAAATCTTTCCGGCGACCGAACGATACACCAGTTCACGGGCAAAGCCAGTAATATTTTTATCATTAATGATCATTGTCAAAAAGCCACATTTCTTGTTGACTGCGGTATGTGGTCTGACAAAAGATCACTGATTACGGCGTTGCAATCCATGCCGCCCTTAAAACGGATTGTCTGCACCCATTTTCATGTGGATCACGTATCCGGTTGGACGTATCTAAAAACCGTTTTTAAAGGTTGCGAGATCTGGTTTCACGAAAAGGCAAGGCCGTTTATTGTGGGAGGCCAGCGCATTTCCTTCCCGTGTTATGCGGATTATAAAGACATGATCATACCGTGCATGAGAGCCTCCGGCTATTTTCCAAGGCCCGGCGATGTATTTATGGGCGGTTTTTACGGGACGCCGTTTAAAAAAGGTTTTCCTTTAGACCGCGTAACATTCTTTAAAAACGATCAACCGGTATTGCCGGGTTTTCAAACCTTGCACACTCCGGGGCACCGGCCCGAATCGGCATCCTTTTTTGATCCGGAAAGCGGCATTCTTATTTCCGGAGATTTTCTGGTGGTCATAAACGGAAAGCTGGTCAGCAATACTTTTGTGTCAAGCAAAAAGGATCAAAAAGACTCGATCAATAAAATCAATCGGTTGAGCGGGTTAAGGTATGTTTTTCCGGGGCACGGGGTTTGTGTGCCGTTTCCCGGAGACATTTAATAACCCTCTCTTTTATTCAAATTTCGTGTTATGTTTAAAAAATTAATTCGCTAAAGTTCGGTGGCGAATAAATATTTATAATATCAAAAATATATTTTGATCTTAAACAAATATTTCCATTTCTGGATGGAAACTAATTAAAAGCGCTTTTGTATATTTTTTCCTGTTCATCTAAAATGTTACGCAAAATTTCGATAGTTGTCATGGGATTCATGATGACAGTCCGCAACACCACCTTATCTTGTTCCAGATGGTTTTTCATTTTTAAAGTGGTTCTGGAGACGAAACTGTTGCCGGCCTCCCTTTGAAGTCTCTGAACCGTCCGGTTAATTTCATTCAATTTTTCATTTATGCGAATTTGTTCCTCGACATCAGGGCTCAAGATCTGCTTTTGCAAGTCAGCAGGAAATACTCTGTAGGTTAAAATATTGAGTTCAGGTGGAGTAACAAGCTGAAAATCAGGTCTTTTTTTAATTTCAGCGGCAAACTTGCGGGCGGTCTCTATGCCATGCTCAATAAGAAGGGCATAACCGCGGCTTCCCATTATTTTAAGGGCGCTGTCGAGTATCAGGGAGTTTGCTTCCCTGGATCCTGAGGGAGACTTTATGCCGAGATCCACGGAGCCGGGCCGGTTTACATAATGGGTATGATATATGATTCCATCCATGATCTCAGGATCTTTAAAGTAAACCATGCCACAGCTCATGGGCATATAAAACTGCTTGTGCCCGTCTATGGTCACGGAATCGGCAAGTTCTATTCCTTTAAGAAGATGGCTGTATTTTTCCGACATCAGGGCCGGTCCTCCCCAGGCGGCATCCACATGAAAATGAATTGAATTTTCCGCACAAATTTCACCCAGTGTTGAAAGCGGGTCCACCGAACCGGTTTCCGTAGTCCCTGCAATACCGACGACGGCAAGAATTGCTGTTTTTTCCTTGCTGTTTTTTAATTCTTTAATGGTTCTGTTCATACTGTCTATATGGATTCGACTGTTTTCATCCACATCCACGGCTACGATGTTGTGGTTGCCGATTCCTAAGATCCCGCCGGCCTTGTTAAGAGAATAGTGGCCGCGTCTGGAAACAAGGATGACACTCCGTTCGATTCCGTATGCCTTGTATGCGGCCTGAAGTCCCTCTTTTTCTACACCGTCAAAGCCGTTTTTGGGTGCAAAAAAAACGTTTCTGGCAACCCAGAGCGCCGTTAAGTTGGATAATGTGCCGTTTTCCGTAAAACAGCCGAGCGCCGTGGTTGGGCTCTGGATGTGTTCATGGTAAAAAGTATCGCTTTTTCGGTAAATTAATCGGTGAATTTTGGCCAACACCTGTTTTTCCACAACCGAAACCACTTTGGAGGTTTCGATTTTAACCACATTTTGATTCAGGGCGGCGACAATGGTTTTAAGATGGACCATGAAAAAAGGGATGGCAGAGGTCATGTGGCCCACAAAATAGGGGGAGGCCACATTAACGGCATGGGGAGCGATATCTTCAATCAAGTCGGTGATGACGTCTGTCAATTTTTTTTCAGGATTTTTACTGATAACCGTGTCTGTGAACCTACCGGCAAGATCCTTTAAACTGACCTCTTCCGTGAACCCCACATGTTTTTTTAAAAAATCGTGAAGCCCGAAAAGAATCTGCTCCATGTACTTGATCAATGTAGACCTGGCAGCATCGTCTTCCGGCTTTATGAATGTTCGCGTCAGTGCCGTCCAGTCGGCCACAAGCGCTTTTTTCGGGGTGATGGTGTTTGGTTTCTTCATCCTGTTTTAGTAACATGACATTTTATTTATGCCAAGCAAATCTTTTAGCTCTTTCAACCCGGAAATTTTATTACAAGGGTTCTCATCTTATTTCAGCCTTTCAATTGGGACTTAGCGCCTAATTTCTTGATAAGTTACGGTTTGACAATCTAACCAGCCGGCATGTCAGTATATTTCTCACACAAAACACAAAAAATTAAATACCAAACCCTTAATGAAGCTGATTTTGTGCAAATCCATCAAAAATGACTTATGAGATATTTCTCAAAAATTTGCATTAGTTCCCTTGACAACGGCTTACTTATTTGGCATGTACTTTTGTTGAATTTAGCCACTTAAATCCCATAAAATTTATCCGGATTTCATGGATTGAAAAAAATGAATCCACTAAGGCAAGCCGTAGCTTTAATTGGCCCGTATTGAAGAAAGCTTTTTTATAATTCGGAATTATTACATTAAACTTTTCTACATTACTATAAACAAAAACAGAAGGGAGGACACATGATTGTAGCTGAGAGAAAGCCCTTTGAAGAAATCAAGACCATGTTAAAGGACTACAAAAAGGTTCTTACCGTAGGCTGTGGTACGTGTGTCGCTGTCTGCCTTGCCGGTGGCGAAAAAGAGGTGGGAATCCTCAATGCCGAGCTGAGCATGGCACGAAAAATTGATGGTAATCCTATTGAGCTCGGGGCTACCACCTTGGAGCGACAATGTGACATGGAATTTTTGGATGAAATTGAAAACGTGGTTGATGAGTATGAAGTGTTGCTATCTATGGCCTGTGGCGCGGGGATCCAGTTTTTGGCGGAAAGATATCCCAACAAACCGGTACTGCCTGCCGTAAATACGACCTTTATCGGGGCAAACAGGGATGTGGGATGGTACGAGGAAAAATGCCGGTCCTGCGGAAACTGTGTACTGGGCTGGACAGGCGGCATCTGCCCGGTAACCATGTGTGCCAAAGGTCTATATAACGGGCCCTGCGGTGGAACCGACAACGGCAAATGCGAAATTCACCAGGATCAGCCATGCGCCTGGTACCTGATACACGAGCGCCTGGCCGCACAGGGCCGTTTGGATTTAATCATGGAGTTTCAGCCGATAACCGCGTGGCAGAACCAGAAACCTCGGACATTGGTGCAGCCGGGTTACGAGGAAAAGAAGGAAGCCGGGTAATGCTTGAGTTGTTGAATGGTTAAATGATGAAACGATGGAATGTCGTTAAAATTTACAATTGAATCAATAACTAAAGAATAAATTCTGAAATAAGTAGAGGGGAAGCCAATGAAATCAGGAAGTAACTTGGAAAAAGTTTTAGAGGCCGGCCATTTTGCATTTACAGGTGAGTTGGGGCCTCCCCGGGGCACCACCGCCAAAGAAGTTACGGAAAAGGCCCAACACCTAAAGGGAATGGTTGATGCGGTCAATATAACAGACAACCAGACCGCTGTGGTCCGTATGGCGAGCTGGGCGGCCTGTTTGCTGTTAATTCAGGAAGGGCTGGAGCCGAATTTTCAGATGGTGTGCAGGGATCGAAACCGTCTGGCCATGCAAGCCGACATTTTGGGAGCCTATACCCATGGCGTGAGAAACATGCTGTGTCTTTCCGGCGACCATTGTATGTTCGGCGATCACCCCGATGCCATGGGAGTCTTTGACATCGATTCCATGCAGCTTATCAACATGGTTAAGAACATGCGGGATGAAGGTAAGTTTCAGTCCGGTGCGGACATAGAGGACCCGCCTAAAATCTTTATCGGTGCGGCCGCCAATCCATTTGCCGAGCCTTATGAATGGCGCGTACACCGTTTGGGTAAAAAAATTAACGCCGGAGTCGACTTTATCCAGACCCAGTGTATCTATAACATGGACCGGTTTCGAAAATGGGTAAAACAAGCCAATGACATGGGTTTGACGGAAAAGGCCTATATTTTAGCCGGCGTGACGCCGATGAAGAATGTGGGTATGGCCAGGTATATGCAAAAGAAAGTGCCTGGAATAGAAGTTCCGGAAAAGCTTATCGATCGTCTCAAGGGGGTTGAAAAGAAGAAAGTGGCCGATGAGGGCATCAAAATTGCCTGCGAACAGGTGGAGGAATTCAAGGAAATGAAAGGGGTTCACGGGGTGCATATGATGGCCATTGAATGGGAACACAAAGTGCCGGAGATCGCAGAACGGGCAAAAGTGTTGCCAAGACCTGAGGTCTAAACCGTTGAAATTTTCGATTGGAAGAAATAGGCAAAAATCACTAATCAAAGGAGTTTCCAATTGAGTACAAAAAACAAAAAAGTCATGGTCGTAGGAGGAGGGATTGCCGGTCTCACAGCCGCCTGGGAGCTTTCACGATTTAATATCGATGTAGAACTCATTGAAAAAACACCATTTTTAGGCGGATATGCAATCCGGTACTGCTGCAAGGCTACGGATGAATGCCGGCAATGTGGGGCCTGCACGGTGGAAGCCATGCTTAAAAACGTGGTTGATGAACCTAAAATCAAGGTTCACCTTGCAACAGAGGTGGAAAAAATTAATAATAACGGAAGGATTTCGGTTAATTTAAAAAAGAGTTCTTATCAACCGGATTCGGCCACGGAAGGGATCGTCAGAGGATATTCAAAAAATAATACTCCCCTTCATGTGATTGTTGATAAGAAAAAATGTGAGGAGAATCCGGATGCTGTTCCTGAAGGTGCGGTTGAACTTGACGCCATGGGTTATTCCGGTAAGCTCAACGTTGATGCCGTAGTCCTGGCAAGCGGTTTTCAACCCTTTGATGCTGAACAAAAGGGAACTTACGGCTATAAAAAATTTCCAAATGTTATCACCGGCCTGGATCTGGAATGTATTATGAGGGAGCAGGGTGCGGTTGCAAGACCGTCTGACGGCAAAATTGCTCAAAAGATCGCCTTTATTCAATGTGTGGGAAGCAGGGATGAACGTCTCGGAAATCTCTGGTGTTCACAGGTTTGTTGCCCGTATGCATTGAGGATGGCGGAAAAAAGCAAACATAAAAATGAGGATGCGGAAGTAACCGTGTTTTATATGGATATCCAGAATGTCGGCAAAGACTATGCCGGATTTTATGAAAAATGCAAGACGGATTTTCGGTTTGTCAGAAATATTCCGGTGGATGTCTTCCCCATGGAAAATGGCTCCCTTTCCATGCGATACATGAACGAAGAGGATGGCCAATGCATTAACGAGGAGTTTGATCTGGTTGTGCTGTCTGTTGGAATAATGCCCGGTCCCGACAATAGCAACCTGTCAGACCTTTTTGATGTGGGCCTGAATGAAGATGGGTTTTTTGCCGGTGTTGACAAGTTAAAAAGTACGTCTACCTTAAAGGACGGCATTTTCCTTGCTGGAACCGTTGCGGGCCCCAAGAGCATAGCGGCCTCTAAGGCCCATGCAGGCCAGGCAGCCAGTGAGGTCATTAAACATTTGGGGGTGAGCTAATGACGGATATGAAACATACAGATATGGAAGAAGTAAATATCGCCACCGATGTGCTGGTTTTAGGTGGAGGATTAACGGGTATAAAGGCCGCTTCCGAAATTGCCGGTTCAGGGTATAAAGTTATCCTGGTTGAAAAAGACGCTGAATTGGGAAGTCAGAAAGAACCGGAATCTTTGGTCGCTTTAAAAGATGAGTCTAAAGGACTTCAAAATCTCGAGGATAAGATAACGACGGATAATAATGTTGAAATTTTAACTCAAGCCAGCCTTGTCAGTGCGGCAGGGGCTACGGGAGACTTCACCGCCAGACTATCAAAAGGGGAAGACGTCATCGAGCATAAAGTCGGGGCCATTGTGGTTGCCACGGATTTTGCCACCGGGGTTTTGAACGAAAATTATGGACTATCTCTGTCGGATAATGTGATGGCGCAAAGCCAAATGGCCGAATTACTGGCCTCTGATGCGGGTAAACAAAAACTTGCAAACAAGACCGTAGCTTTCCTTGTGGGCCTCGCCCAGGACGGTAATCCTCTGGTTATGGAACGCGTTTTAAAAAGCGTTCTTGCCCTCCAGGAAATAGAGGGGTGTGACGCTTATATTTATGCCGGTGATTTAAAGGTGGCTTCCAACGGTCTTGAACGCATGTATAAGGATAGCCGGGAAAAAGGAGCCGTTTATTTTAAGCTTACCGAAAAACCTAAAATCGTCGAGAATGGCAAGACCATTACTTTTTTTGATCCGGTTGCCAGACGCGACATCGAAATTTCACCGGATTTCATTGTTGTTGAAGAGGAACTCCGTGCCGATGATTTGAATGAGGAGATTGCCGAAATTCTGAGAATTAACGTGGGTCCATCGGGATTCCTGCAAAATGACAATGTTCATTTTTTTCCGGTTCGGTCCAATCGAGAGGGAATCTTCGTGGCCGGTTCAACTCGGGAGATTTCGGGCTTGCCCTCGGCATGGACCGATGTTGAAAATATTGCCGTTGAGGTCAAGGATCTTCTTGGCGATGGCAAGATAAGTGTTGCAAAAAACAAAGCGGTTGTGAATGAAGATAAGTGCGTTATCTGTCTGACATGCTATCGGTGCTGTCCCCACGGGGCGATTTACTGGGGGGATAAAAAAGCAATTATATCGCCGGTGGCCTGTCAAGGATGCGGCATATGTGCCAGCGAGTGTCCCATGGATGCCATCCAAATCGGCGGATTTTATGATGAGGAAATCACCGAAAAAGTCAAAAGCAGTGTTGTATCCGGTAACGGAACCCCCCGTATCCTTGCGTTTTGTTGTCAAAATTCTGCCTTCGAGGCCGGAGAGATGGCCGATATGTTTAAGATGCAACTCCCCGAAGGCCTTCGAATGATAAAGGTTCCCTGTGCGGGAAAGATCGATCTCGATTATATATTAAATGCATTTGTTTCAGGAGCTGACGGTGTTCTGGTCATGGCCTGTCATCCGGGAAATTGTAAATCCGAAAACGGAAACACATTTGCACAATGGCGCGTGAATGATGCATACCGGATGATGGAAGAAGCAGGTCTTGAAAAGGACAGACTCTGTTTTGCGGGTATTGCGTCAAACATGGGAAGTGACTTTTCTCATATTGTTGTTGACATGGAACAAAAAATAAATGAATTAGGTTTGAGTCCATTAAAATAAATAGGATATGGAGGATTATCCGATATGGCTGAAGAAGCAATAAAACTTGGAGGCAAAAGAAAAAGTATTTTTCTGGACAAGGTAAGGGATCTTCTCCCGGATGGGGGGAATCTTAACCTTTGTCTGACATGCGGTGCATGTTCATCAGGGTGTCCTGCGACGGGTCTGGAAGATATGGATCCCAGAAAGTTTCTGCGAATGGCCGCCCTGGGCATGGACGAAGAGATTACGAAAAGCCCCTGGGTCTGGATGTGCACCGGTTGTCAGCGGTGCATATATGTCTGCCCCATGAAAATAGATATTCCCCAACTGGTATATGAAGCCCGGGCAAGCTGGCCCAGGGAAGAGCGGCCCAAAGGGATTCTGGGATCATGCGACATGGCATTGAGAAACGATAGCTGTAGTGCTATGGGTACAGCTGAGGAAGATTTTAAGTTCGTTGTCGAAGACGTCCTTGAAGAGTATCGGGAAGCTCAGCCCGAATTCAAGGATATGCAGGCGCCAATCGACAAGCAGGGGGCTGAGTTCTTTTTGAATCAGAACTCACGGGAACCGGTGACCGAGCCGGACGAAATGCCGCCTCTCTGGAAGATTCTCCACCTGGCTGGTGTGGATTGGACTTATGGGAGTAAAGGCTGGGCAGCGGAAAACTATTGTATGTTTCTGGCTGACAACAAAGCCTGGGAACATATCACCCGGACCACGGCCAAACAGGCGGATGACCTTGGATGTAAAATTTTTCTCAATACCGAATGAGGGCACGTAACCTTCTCAGTCCGGGCCGGACTGAAAAAGTTCAACATTGAGCATAATTTTGAGGTAAAAAACATCTATGAGTATTACGCAAAATGGATCCGGGAAGGAAAGCTGAAAGTGAGTTCCGACTGGAACAAAGATTTGAAAATCAAGTTTACGGTTCAGGATCCCTGCCAGATCGTGCGCAAAAGTTATGGGGATCCCATTGCGGAAGATCTTCGGTTTGTGGTCAAATCCGTGGTGGGTGAAGAAAATTTTATTGATATGACTCCGAACATGTCAAATAACTATTGCTGCGGCGGCGGCGGCGGTTTTCTCCAATCAGGATATACAGATGCGCGTCGTGCTTACGGCCAGCTCAAAGTAGACCAGATTTTGGCTACCAAAGCGGATTACTGTATTGCGCCGTGCCACAACTGCCACGCCCAGATTCATGATTTATCAGATCTGCACGATCATGCATGGGGTACGGTACACCTGTGGACGTTGATTTGCCTTTCACTGGGAATCCTCGGGCCCAACGAAAGAGAATACCTGGGAGATGATCTCAAGGAAGTTAATGTTTTTCATCCGGAGAGCTCGTTGTATTAACAAGGTGTAAAATGAAAAAACAAAAACCCGGTCTGTTATCCAGGCCGGGTTTTTTTATGGTGTGAGTTTGGACATGCAAGCATGCCCCTTATAGGAATTTTTACGATTACAACCCCATTTCATGTTCGAACTTCTCGACATTTTTTTTCATAATTTAAGGACACCGAGCAACGCAGATTGTCAGAATTAATTTTTTAGCCAGCTTCTACCTTGCTTCGCCACGCAAAGGAGGCAAGCTCAGGCGAACTAACTTGTAGCTTTGATTATTTTTTCGAAATTATTAAGAAATTCGTTTGTACCGGATGATTCGTTAAACGTCTTCAGCCATTTTCGTATATATGAAATGTCGAGATCCGGATTCTTTATAAGGATAACCCTTACATCCTCAAAATCCCTGGGACGACCCGCGAAGATTTTATGAATGATGAGATCTTCGGGAGCGGCAAAAGCAACATTTTGCCCCAATATCATTACTGTTTTCGACCGTTTAATGGCGTTGGTTTCAAAGGGAGTATATGAAAAGATAAAATCGACTCGGATTCCCGTATGTTCATCCAGCGTCGGCAGAACCATGGTTTCGCCGACAAAGGATTCAATATCTTGGGGAAGGGGTTTGAGGGAAAGTTCTCGCACTGCGCTTAACAGGCGATCAAGATAATCAATGTTCACACCAAGAGTAATATCTATATCTCTGGTAAGACGGGGTTCCCCGTAGAGCAATACCGCCTGCCCTCCAATAATCATGTAAGGGAGGTTATATTTATCAAGGCACAGGCCTATTTTTGACAAAAGTTTCTCAAACATGAATTCAGCACATTGGCAATCTTGATGTCTGTCTCGATTCCTTGCAATGGGTTTTTAGGGGGGAGGACACCCAGTTTTATGCCTTGGGCCCACATAGAGGTGAAGATCTTCAATGAATGGGAAAACGGCAAAGGACCTTCACTTTTATAAAAGGCATTTTTAAATTTTTGTAAAATTTCCGGGTTTTTTATCATGTATTGCCTCGGGGTCTTCATTCATAAAAAATCTTCTTTCAAGCCGTATATCTTATTTTGAACGAAAATTACTATTTTGTCAATAAGTTATAGTCATCAGCAGCAACTAAAACTGAAAATTTCGTTTTTATTTAGTGCCCATCTTAATAACATTCCGAGCAGACCTGAGAAAGTGATGGGCGTCTGGGTCAGGACCATGGCCTCCCGATGCGAGAGACCGCTCCCTGTCCCGATTATGCATTGAATAATCTATTAGAATATAGTAGTTAGTGCCTGAACGAAAACTGTCTTTTTCGCCAATATATATAATTAAACCCTGCCTGGAGGTCGAAATTGAAGACGATTATGGACCGGGCGCTCAATAAAGTTCAGATGGGCGGGGCGCAATATGCGGATATTCGTGTTGTGGACAACCACACGGAGAGCATCCGGGTTAAGAACGGAGTGGTGGAGTCGCTCAATTCCTCAGAGTCCATAGGATTCGGTATACGGGTCCTGGTGGACGGCGCCTGGGGATTTTCCTCCAGTCATGACCTGGGCCCCGAAGAAATTGAGCGCGTTTCCGTTCAGTCTCTGGTGATTGCCCGCGCTTCTGCCCGGGTTCGGGGTGAGCCCGTGAACATCGGCCCTCCGGTGACCAGTCGCGGATCCTATATCACTCCGGTGGGGATTGATCCTTTCACGATTTCACTGGAGGAAAAGTTGGATGTTCTCCTCGCCGCTGACCGGGAGATGGCACAGGTGGAAGCCGTCAAGATTCGGCAGGGAAACCTGGTATTTGTTCGCGAAAAAAAATGGTTTGCCAACACCGAGGGTGCGCTGACCGAACAGACCATCATGGAGACCGGTGGCGGTATCGTTGCCACTGCAGTGGCGGAAGGCGAAGTGCAAACGCGGTCCTATCCCACGTCCTTTGGCCGCCAGCAGGTCACGGCGGGCTGGGAGGCGGTGTCTGAATGGGATCTTCCGGGAAACGCCGAGCGTATCGCTGATGAGGCACGTGCGTTGCTGACCGCCGATCCTTGCCCGACGGATACAACCACGACGGTTATTCTCGGTGGAGACCAGGTCGCCCTTCAAGTTCATGAATCCTGCGGGCATCCCATTGAGCTGGACCGGGTTTTCGGAAGCGAAGCCGCCTACGCGGGCACCTCATTTCTGACTCTCGATAAACTGGGGAATTTGCGCTACGGTTCGGATCACGTGACCATCACCGCTGACAGTGTCCGGCCTCTGGGCCTGGGTACATTTGGCTGGGACGATGAGGGCGTACCGGCGCAATCGACACCCATCGTCCAAAAGGGTCGTTTTGTGGGATATCTGATGTCTCGGGAAACCGCCTCCCGGTTGGGTAAAGTCTCCAACGGCTGCATGCGCGCGTCGAGCTGGAACCGTATTCCCCTGATACGCATGACCAATGTCAGTCTAGAACCCGGGGCCTGGGATCTGAACGATTTGATCGGAGACACCGACTCCGGCATATACATGGAGACCAATCGTTCCTGGTCTATTGACGACAAACGCTACAATTTTCAGTTCGGCACGGAAATGGGGTATGAGATCAACAACGGGAAGTTGGGCCGCATGTTGCGCAATTGCACGTATACCGGCATTACCCCGGATTTCTGGAACAGTTGCGACGGTGTGTGCAACCGGAACCATTGGACCATGTGGGGGACGCCCAACTGCGGAAAAGGACAGCCGTCGCAAATTGCCCACACCGGGCATGGCGCGGCTCCGGCTCGCTTTCGAAACATACGGGTGGGTGTTTACAAACAGTAGGTATCGGTCTTTGCCTGGGGTGGTGAAAATCGCCGTGTATACAGATGGAATTTTAATCCGCCACCGAACTTTGGCGGATTAATCCCATTTTTGTTCCATATCTTAAGGTTTCAGGTTTCAGGTGTCAGGAATGATGAACAGAGGCGCTGGCACCTGACACTTGGCACCAGGCATACGGGAAGGAATAAATATGGGCAATTTTAATCACGCCAGTCTTTGCCTAAACTGCGGTTGACCGGGCAGGCAAGCCTTGACCGGTCGGCGGTGTGAGAACCTGAGACGAACATGTTGGGTCGAGAAAAAACCGAAAACATATGCAAAGATGTTTTGCGTCGGGCGGGGAGCGATCCCATTGAAGTTTTGTTGATGTTTGAAGATCAAAGCCTCACACGATTCGCCAATAACGCTATTCATCAAAACGTGGCCGAACGCAACGCCACTCTGATTGTACGACTGATTAAAGGTAAACGGATTGGACTGGCCGTGTCCAACCGGTTGGACGGTAATGGGCTGGATAAACTGGTGTCACGGGCTCGTGCCAACGCTCAGGCCAGTCCGGAGGACCCGGATTACCCGGGACTCCCCGGACCCGCTGAGTACAAACACGTAGAAGCCTTTGACCCGCAAACGGCGGAGTGTTTGCCTGAAGCGCGCGCCAGAGCCGTTGGACGGGGATGCCGTCTGGCTTCCGAGAAAGGTCTCAATGGTTCGGGAACTTTTTCCACGGCAACCCACGAAATTGCTGTTGCCAATTCACAAGGGCTTTTCGCCTATACCGCCAGGACCGGCGCAGACTTTCAAACGGTAATCATGTCAGAGGATAGTTCGGGACGTGAACACGGTTCAGGATTCCGATTGGATGATATTCCCATAGAGTCCTTATTTCGAGAAGCAATCAAAAAAGCGGAAGATGCAAGACACCCACGGGAGATTGATTCAGGTGACTACACCGTTGTACTGACGCCTTACGCAACCGAAGATTTGCTCAACATGCTCAATTACTACGGCATGGGAGCCCAGCCTCTGCTGGAGGGACGATCATGGATGAATGACCGCATGGGCGTAAAGGCCATGAGCAAGCTTATTTCTATCTGGGACGACGGCCTGGACCCCACGGGTGTCCCCGTACCCTTTGATTTTGAAGGGGTGCCCAAGCAACGTGTGGATATCGTTAAAAGTGGCGTGGTGACAAGTCCGGTTCATGATCGCATCACCGGAAGAAAAATGGACCGGACCTCTACCGGCCATGCATTGCTGCCGACCCAGCGATCTCTTGGGCCCATGGCCACCCATCTTTTTATGGCTCCCGGCGCTTCGAGCATCCAAGAGATGATTCGTACCACCCGTCACGGTCTCTATATCAACCGGTTCTGGTACACTCGGCTGGTGCATCCCCGGGACTGCGTAATTACCGGGATGACCCGAGACGGGTTGTTTATGGTCCAGAACGGGGAGTTGGCCTATCCGGTTAAGAATCTTCGCTTTACCCAGTCATATGTTGAGGCATTGTCGAATGTCGATCAAGTGGGCAGGGACACGCGTTTGCTTACGAACGAGTTCGGCGGTTATGCGGCCCGGGTTCCAGCTTTGAGGATCAATGAGTTCTGTTTTACCGGTTCCACGGTTTAGGTACATTTCAAAGGTCTTCCTTTATCCGGTGGAAGTCCTCCCGACAAATGACTAATACCTAAAATCTGCATAAAAAATCATTAAAAATAAGATGGGTTTTTCATTCAGCGTTTCGATGCGTTATTAATGACGCGAAAAGGTTGATATATGCCTGATATTATGATTATAAATTATCCTTTTCATGATTTTTCATGCGGTTTTAAGGTGATAGATATAAACCCCCAGGATACCCCCAAGCGTGTCCGCCAGGACATCCAAAAGATCGGCCTCTCTGAATGGAACAAAATATTGATGAATTTCATCACTGACGCCGTAAAGAGAGGATAAAACAACGCTGAGTATCACCATGAGTTTTACATTATTTTTTATCCGCGAGGTTTTAAAT
>JASFLX010000006.1:0-33667 GCA_050117895.1 Desulfobacterales bacterium
ATAAAGATCAGGGAGAACCCGGAAACAAATGAAACGGTTGAAAAAAAGACTTTTTTTCTTATTTCTGAATGACGGTTTTCAGTCAATTCTTCCAGGGAGAAACCGGTAATAAAAGTAAAGTATGCAGGTATGAGGGGCAGCACACACGGTGATAAGAAAGAAAGAATTCCCGCTGTAAAGGCTGCAGGAAATGATACGGCTTCGGTAAACATATTTTTACTGGGTTACCCTCCTGCAACCATGGGTATCAAAAACACTTCTGAATTATCGGGAATCAGGGTTTTTTCAAAATAAGGCCTGGAGATGTGTTTATTGTTGATTCGTACAACCGCATAAAGATGGGATTTGTTAAAATTATTAAGAAGATCTTTAATGGTCATTCCCTCGTACCAGAAATGCTCTTTCCCATTTACCCTGATCATGATTCAACACCGTGGGCTTTGAGTAATTCCAAAACCTCGGGAAAATCGATACCCAGCCGCTTTACGGTGTCTATGGTCGGGATTCCGTTGCTGGTCCATCCCCGGCGTTTATATACGGCATCTTTCAGTTTTTCATAAAGGTTTTCGCGGAACTTTCGCAACAGCGCTATTTTTTCTTCCGTTGTCTTTCCGGTGATATCGATGTTATGCTTTTCAACAAGCTGTTTGTCGTAACGCTCGGCCCGGGATTCGTACTCAACGATTTTTACCGGTCCCATCGCACGATAGGGAATATTATCATGCTCCCGTTGCCCAAAACCCATTTTAAGATTGAAAATACGCTGAAAATTGTAAACCGCCTCACTCATTCGGATAAGGCCCTCAGCGGTTGTCTGCCTCCCGGTAACCGCCGTGTAAAAATCTGCATACCACTCGACGTGTTTCATAACCTTTGCCGGCTCCGGGGTATCCTTGTTATCCTCGGGCACAACATCATTCCAAGGGAGCTTGCACAGTCCGCATAAACCAAACCATGTTCGGAACATGGGGAACCAGTGCAACGCCTCTGCTTTCTGCTCAAAAGTCGGCATAAAATTATGCACCATATCAAGAAAGATCAACCATGCCTCGTCATGCTGCGGTCCTTTCAGCGCAAGACCATACCCTCCCTGCTGGGCAAGTGATTCTTTGGTCATATACTCGGAGAACTCCAGTCCTTTTGCCTCCATACCGATATCCTGCATAAGATCGGGGTCGGCGCCATAATCTCTGGAAAAAATTATTTTCATTTGGCGAACCCCCCTGCCGATAATTTGTCCAAAACCCTCTCCCCGGGCCATTTGATGAACCACCTCAAGAGCGGTCAGCCGATTGCCGAACGACAGGTTCATTCCACCGGTATGGCTTTCGTTTATCAGGCCCATCTCAAAGCATTCCATGGCAAAAGCCGTGGAGGTACCTACTGAAATGGTATCCAGGCCATAGGTGTCACAGTAAAAATTCATTTCAATAATGGTATGCGGGTCAAAAATACCCAGGTTTGAGCCACAGCCGGCTATGGTTTCATATTCGGGACCATCTACAAAAACTTTGATCCCTTTGTATGGGCCGGTGAGAGGAACAAAGTCTTTGACACCATGGGAGCAGGCAAGTGTGCATCCCATCCAGCATCCATCATAGCCGGGATCAAATATGCGTCTGAACACCTCCTGGCCGATATTGTCCGCTTCTGAATGTTGTCCGTACTGAAAATTATGGGTCGGCAGCAGATCAAAGTCATTCATAATCGGAACCAGGTGGGTGGTTCCGATCTGGGCCATTTGGTTTTGTTTGGGATCGAGTTCGACAACTTCCCTGGAGTGCTTTCTTCCGACTTCTTTTAATGTATTGGCATCTGCAGGATTGTTTGTTTTTGTTGTAACCGTGTCCCAGCGGGCCACAATGGCTTTGATACCTTTATCCGCAAAGACACCGCCGATACCCCCGCGCCCTGCCTGTTTATATCTGGCACGCTTGCGCTTTAGATCATACCAGGTAAAGTTGAGGCATCCCATCCGTGTGTTTTTAGCCCCCGGGCCTGTGGAAACTACAGAAATATTACGCGGTTTTCCTCTATCGAAATATTTTGTTAATATTGCAGAAAGAGCATAAGAATCATCCGGTAATCCCGACGCCTCGAAGATCTGAACCTTCTCATCAATACCGTCAATAAAAAGGACAACATCTTTTGATGATTTTCCCGTAACTTCCAGTGCATCAAATCCGGAAAACTTGAGATAAGGACCAAAATAACCCCCGACATTAGAGTCTATTACAGACCCTGTTAACGGAGAAATGGTGGTAACGATACTTTTACCGGAACCGGGATATACGGGGGTTCCCCCCATGGGGCCCGACGCAATACATATGGCGTTTTCAGGATCGCTCCATGTTGTTGTGCTGTTTACGGCATTCCATAGAAGCCAGAGATCAAAACCTTTGCCGCCGATAAAGACGTTTTTTATTTTCTCAGTAACCGGCTTAACGGAAATAACAACATCCGAAATGTCAATACAAAGGGTCTGGTTTGCATAACCCTTTTCAATAACCGGTCGGTCATAATTAAATACCATGAGCGATTTCATTTTATATTCTGCCATTATATCAGCCCTTTATGCTATATAAGTCTATCGTTCATTTGAAAAATTTTTAATCATAATTTCACCCAGCTCTTTAGATCGTTTTGTGGCGACCTCCACGGCATTAATGAGGGTAGTTCGAAGTCCGCCTTTTTCCAGAGTATGAATGCCGGCGATAGCTGTTCCACCGGGAGAGGTTACCATGTCCTTTAATCTGCCAGGGTGTTCTTTTGTCTCAAGCAATAATTTTGCTGCGCCCAAAACCGTTTGAGATGAAAGAAAAAGCGCATCTTCCCTGGATAGACCTACCTTTACTCCAGCATCAGCCAGGGCTTCGACAATTAAAAAGATGTAGGCAGGTCCGCTACCGCTTAAGCCGGTGATGGCATCCATAAGAATATTTTCTTTAAGAAAAATGCTTTTTCCCATGGAATTGAAAATATCCAGAGACAGTTTGATGTCTTCTTCGGTGGCTTCTCCTCCGGCCGCGACAACCGAAGCACTTTCCTTAACAAAGGCCGCGATGTTGGGCATCACCCGAATAAGACGCAATTTTTTATTCAGACAGGACTCTATGGCGGCCAGAGGAACACCGGCGGCAATGGAGATGACGAGCTTGGACATATCCAGGCAGGACGCTGTTTCCTTCAATACGGACGCAATGATCTGAGGTTTGACCGCATAGATAATAATTTCAGAGGTTTCTATCGCTTTAATGTTGTCTGCCGTGGTAGCGACGCCGTATTTTTTTTGGATGGATGTTAGCCTATTTTCACGAATATCCGTGCAAATAATATTTTTAGGATAGGATGATTCCGAAGAAATGAGTCCGCTTAAAAGGGCTTCCCCCATATTTCCTGTTCCGATGATGCTGATTTTTTTGTTTTTTAACATAAATTTTATCTCCTCTTAATTGGGAATGATGGTTTATTCTTTTTTTTGAAGGTTAATTTCTTCAAGTTGGGGTGTTTTTCTTATGAATCTTGGACAATAGCGTAATGAATGATCAGCAGCCAAATTATACAAACTCCCCGACTCCTCAATTACTTAAAAACATGACGGGTTTGGACGTTAAAATTATCAATAAAATGTACTATTATCGTTTGAATGTTTACTATGTCAATGATTTTGCCTGAAATATCTTGACTTATTCTAAATATATAATTAATTTTTGGGAAATAAAATCGATTGATTGAGAAATTAACACAAAAAGCGAAAGATTATTGTTTATATGTTTATTTTGGGCAATTTATTAAAGGCTATTGCGGTAGTCCTCAACTATGTTCTTCATTTTTACATGTGGATTGTTATCGCGCGGGCTGTTCTTTCCTGGGTAAATCCAGACCCTTACAATCCAATCGTTCGTTTTATTCACAATGTTACAGAGCCCGTACTGTATCGTATCCGTACCAAAATACCCCTTGATTTCGGCGGTATAGATTTTTCTCCAATTATTGTTATTCTGGGTATAATATTTTTGCAAAACTTTGTTGTAACCAGCCTTTTACGAATGTCCGCAAGTTTTATGTAACCGATAAAGAAAGGTGGCCCATCATGACACTGACGTCCCTTGATATTCAGCAACAGCAGTTCAAAACCAGGTTCAGAGGATTTGACATCCGGGAAGTGGATACATTTCTCGAACAGATGGCGGATGCTTTCGAATCATTGCAAAGAGATAACAAAAATTTGCGTGAAGAAATTAAACGGCTTAAAATTGAAAGCCAGGGATATAAAGGGCGTGAAGAGACCTTTAAACGGGTAATGCTCAATTCTCAGAAAGTGTTGGATCAGATGAAGCAAAATGCCCGTAAATCGGCCGAATTACTCATTGCGGACGCCGAAGTGAATGCGGAAAAAATTCTCAGTAGAGCGCAGAACCGGCTGGCTCAACTTCATGAAGATATTACAGAACTCAAACGGCAGCGCATGCAGATAGAGGTCCAGATCCGCTCAATTATCGAAAGCCATGCCAAACTCCTTGAAATAGGGAAAGAAGAGGCCGGAATCCGTGAGGAGGAAGATGCCAAGTTAAAGTTGTTCACGCAATCGTAACCCCTTTTTTTCCTTGACCTTACGAAAAGTTGCTCATTTCTGCATTGAAAACTTAATTTTTTCCCGATATAGCCCGATATAGATTTATGTGTGAGCACTAACTAGTGTCCATCCATAAATCTATATTGGGAGCATGATATGGCAAAAATAGATGCGTTTTTTAAATTGATGACTGAACAGGGTGCTTCAGATCTCCACCTGGTGGCGGGACAGCCGCCTGCGCTAAGGATTCGGGGAGAAATGGAAAGGGTCAAATATAAGGTCCTGGAGAATGATGAACTAAGAGCCATGCTCTATGAAATTGCGCCCGAACATAAGGTTAAGGTGTTTGAGGAAACCGGCGATGTTGATTTCGGCTATGACGTACTCGGTATTGCCAGGTACCGCTCAAATTTCTTTATGCAAAAAAACGGGGTGGCCGCGGTTTTCAGACAAATTCCCGAGCAAATAATGACTGCCGAACAGCTGGGTCTTCCTAAGGTGGTTTCAAAGCTAGCCTCGCTCCCAAGAGGACTGGTTCTGGTGACAGGACCTACAGGAAGCGGTAAATCCACCACCCTTTCCTCAATAATTGATGTGGCAAACCGAACCCGTAAGGATCATATCATCACCATCGAAGACCCCATTGAATTTGTCCATCAAAGCAAGGGGTGTATCATAAATCACCGGGAGATCGGTCTCCATACCAACTCATTCAGTGCAGCTTTAAGGGGCGCCCTGAGAGAGGATCCGGATATTATTCTCGTCGGTGAAATGAGAGATCTTGAGACCATCTCCCTTGCCATAGAAGCCGCATCTACCGGACATCTTGTTTTTAGCACGCTTCACACATCGAGTGCAGCGAAAACCGTTGATCGTATCATCGAAGTTTTCCCTGCAGATCAGCAGAATCAGATCCGGTCGACCCTGTCCGACGGAATTCGAGCAATTATAGCACAGGTTCTGTTTAAAAGAGTGGATAAAATAGGGCGTTGTCCCGCCCTGGAAATATTGATTGCAACTCCGGCGGTCCGTAATCTTGTCAGGGAGGGGAAAACCCACCAGATTGCTTCAATGATCCAGACCGGGAAGAAATACGGTATGCAACTTTTAGATGATGCCATTATGGAGCTGCTTAACAATGGATGGATAAGCGCTGACGAAGCCTATGCCAAGTCGAATGACAAGGGAAAGTTCAGACCTTTTTTGAAAAATCCTCCGACTGACTTCACCGAAGCATAACCATTTTGTGAGGTTTTATTTTGAAAAAACAGGAAATTGATCATATTCTGGCAAGAATGCTCGATTCATACGATAATGTCTCGGATCTTAATATCACCGTGGGAAAACCGTTTCAGGTTGAGACAGCGGGAGAGCTCGCCGTCGTTGACATGGAACCCCGTTTTGAGAATCTCACTCCGTTTCAGGCTGAGATCTTCGCGCTCAACCTTTTAAATCAGAACCGCCGCCTCACCGAGAATCTCTTGCTTGAGGGATCGTGCGATTCATCTTACGAGCTTCCGGGTAAGGCTCGCTTCAGAGTCAATATATTTTCCCAGCGCGGGAATTACTCCATTGTTTTGAGAAAACTTGCAACTAAAATTCCCACCTGTCAGGAATTGGGCATTCCTGCCTCCTTTCTCAAAATGGCTGAGGAAAAAAACGGCTTCATTTTGGTCACCGGGGCCACCGGTACCGGTAAAACCACCTCCCTGGCTGCAGTGCTTAACGAGATTAATGACGTCAGATCGGTCCACGTGGTAACGCTTGAGGATCCGGTAGAGTATGATCATCCTCACAAAATGGCGACTTTCAACCAGCGCGAGATGGGAGAGGACTTCGATACATTTGCACATGGCCTCAGAGCCGCTTTGCGCCAGGCGCCAAAGGTAATTCTGGTCGGGGAGATGCGTGACAGGGAAACCGTAGAAATCGGCCTGAGTGCGGCCGAGACCGGGCACCTGGTCTTAAGCACTCTCCATACGATTGATGCCGGACAGACAATTAATCGCATCCTCGGCATGTTCCCTATTGAAGAAGAAAATCAGATTCGGATTCGGCTTGCCGATGCCATCCGCTGGATCGTATGTCAAAGACTGCTTCCCAAAGTGGGGGGTGGGCGGATAGCGGCCTTTGAAATCATGCAGACCAACTTACGGGTTAAGGACTTGGTACTTCATGGAGAATCCGATGGAAAGACCTATTATGATGTCATTCATGACGGGAAAGCTTTCGGTATGACGACCTTTGACGATTACATCGTTGGGTTATACGAAAAGGGCCTCATTACCGAGGAGACCGCCGTTGCCTATGCTTCCCGAAAAGGCGTGGTGGGCCGCGGGATCGATTCAATCAAGAGCTCACGCGGTGAAGCGACAACGGATATTAAGGACCTTAAAGTGGATCACGATTATACCAAAACGATTTAGCCGAAGGCAGACGATTGGGTCTTTGCCGATGGAACGCCAAAAAAGGAAAAAACCATGGACGTGGTTTGCGAAAAATGCCAGAGTAAGTTTCAAATTCCGGACAAAAAGATTCCCAAGGGACAGGTGTTCTCTGTAATTTGTCCCAAATGCACCAACAAAGTTACCGTAGATAATCGTTTTGACATGCCGTTGTCAACCCAAGAGACTCCGGCCCCGCCCGCCGGACCAAAACCCGAATTGAATAAAACCATCATTGAAGAAGTCGATTCCAGCGCTTACGACGCCTCAGAAAAACCTTTCGATTTTGTTGAAGAAGGTGTGGAGACCGCTCTTTTATGTGAACCGGAACCGGCCATTCGGGCCAAAATCATAACGGCCCTGTATAACATGGGATACCATACCACGGCCCCCCAGTCATATAAAGATACACTAAAGCAGATGCGATTTCATGTCTTTGATATGGTGGTTCTCAACGAGCGGTTTGGCACCAGGGATCCTGATATGAACAGTGTCCTCAAATATCTGGATCGTCTCAATATGTCTATCCGGAGAAACATCTTCCTGACGCTGATAACCGACCGCTTTCGTACCATGGACAATATGGCGGCCTTCAACAAGAGCGTCAACCTTATTGTTAACCTGAAAAACATAGATGAAATTGAAAAAATCCTGAGACGAGGTGTTGCCGACAATAAAGCCTTCTATCGTGTTTTTAAGGAGTCACTGGTCAAGACCGGCAGGGTTTGAACATTATCTATTGACTGTTCTGAACACAAAAACCATGGAATATACTTGTGCCGATTATCGTGTTGAAATGATACTGTTAAACCTTAAGCGTCGGCTGCAGCACCAGGGTCTTAGCGAGGAGGAAAGGGAGCGTATCCTTTTGCAGATTAAAAAAATTGAGGCGAAAATGGGGCTTGAATAGAAAAAATGAAAACCATTGAAATTGCGCCCGAACTCTATCTTGTTCCTCTTGACCAGAATCTGCCCGGATTTACATCGTTTATCGGAGCCTGGATCTACAAAGGGGAAAAAACCTTATTGGTGGATGTCGGACCTGCCGCCACCGTTCCTGTGCTTGTAAAATCCTTAGAAAGCCTGGGAATACAGAATCTTGACGCAGTTCTATTGACCCACATCCATATCGATCATGCTGGCGGAGCAGGAGATTTGGCCGTTCTTTTTCCCGATGTTCCCATTATCTGTCACGAAAAAGGTATCCAGCATCTTTCAGATCCCTCACGCTTATGGGAAGGAAGTCTTAAAACCCTTGGACAAACGGCCCAAGCATATGGACCCTTCCTGCCGGTTCCCCGAAAATTACTTTTTAGTGCCGCTCGATATCAAGAAGATAGCGTTACGCCGATTCTGACGCCCGGGCATGCCCCTCATCATGTCAGCTACCTTTTGGGTCCATATCTTTTTGCAGGAGAGGCCGGAGGAGTTTATCTCGATATTTCCGCTGAAGACTTTTATCTCAGACCTGCCACACCGCCCCGTTTTTTTCTGGAGACTTCTATCAAAAGCATTGATGCTCTGATTACCAGAAAACCCTCAATCATCTGTTACGGACATTTCGGCATGAACAAAGATGCTTTGAACATGTTGAAAACCCACCGTGCGCAGCTTTTGCACTGGAAAAAAATTATCGAAGATGAGATGGTCCACCTCAGTGAAGACAGGGACGAAGACTTTCTCAACAGCTGTCTGCAACGGCTTTTAAAGCAAGATTCTCTTCTTAGAGGATTTTTTCATATGGAAGAGGCTGTAAAAGAAAGGGAGAAAGGATTTCTGAAAAACAGCATAAAAGGATTTACAGGCTATCTAGAGTCCATCCAGAAATGGTAGATTTTGGTTTCCGGCAAGGCCCGAGCGAGTTTTCAACCTCCCCGAAAACATCACGGGATCTCCGACAGGCATAGCGCGCTATGTTGAGGATTGAAAACGAGCGAGAACGCCGCCGGAGGCCGAAAAATGCCGTTTATGGATGGACACTATCTACAAACCATTGCTAATGATCCGCAATCCTTCCAAGGTCAAGGCCGGTTCAACAACTTCAATGGTTTCTGATACTTGACACATAAGTTCTGCCAGTCCTCCGGTTGCGATTACCCGGGGGTTTGTGCCCATTTCAATTTTCATTCGCCGAACCATTCCATCCACAAGTCCTGCATATCCAAAAATAATTCCCGCCTTAATACTGCTGGCGGTATCTTTACCGATGACGCTTTCAGGGGGAACAAATATTTCAACTCTGGGAAGTTTAGACGCTTTCATGAACAGGGCTTCGGAAGCAATCATGATTCCGGGACTGATGGCGCCACCGAGATATTCCCCCTTTTCTGAAATAGAATCAAAGGTTGTGGCTGTCCCGAAATCTATGACAACAAGACTGGTTTGGTACTTGTGAAATGCCGCAACCGCGTTAACTATCCTGTCTGCCCCTACCTCCGATGGATTTTTGTAACGTATGGGCAGAGTTGAAGCTGACATGGCATCGACCCAGTGCGGCGGGTGTCCCAGGTATTTACGACAAAAGGAATCGAGAATGGTTACCATGGGTGGAACCACGCAGGAGATAATCGTCTTTTTGATTTTATTGGAACTAATATTGCCTTCGGAAAAAAGATTTGAAGCAAGGATGTTAAACTCATCTTCTGTTGTCCGTCTTTCCGTGCGTATCCGCCAGTCTTTGAGGAGATGCCTGCCGTCGTAAACACCGATGACCGTGTTGGTATTTCCAATATCGATAACAAGAAGCATGAATAGTGATTCCTTTTCTTCGCTATATTTTTTTGTTGCTGATCTTTACGGTAAACATTTCGGGTTGTACGCCGATCAGAGTGGTATTCACCGGTAGCGTTATGGTCGCCCTTTTAACATAAGTCCCGGGTTTTAATCCTTTGAGATCAACATAAACGGCAATCCATTTTCCCGTATGAAGTTTTTCAATAATATTAACCGGTCCTTTAACTTCAATATTTATTGCCGGTGGTGAAATACTGTAAATGAATGAATTGTTTTTGCCCTCAACCTGAATATTAAAAAACTTTTTGTTAACTATTTTTTCTTCTATGGATATCTCAGCAAATATAATCTCCGAAGGAGAAATGACCTCAATATCTTCGACCAGATTCAAAGCAACTTCTTTTTTAAAAGATTCTGACAGCCCTTTGATCTCAATCGGTTTTGTCAGTACCTTATCCATGGGTCCAAGGATATTTTCAGGTCCCTGCAGAACAACCGACAATGGCTTGGCAACTACGTCTGTAACTATAAATCCTTTCGCCGGTTTTCCGGAAAAAGAAATTCTGACCGGCAGTTCCTTTTTTATTTTATTCTCAATGCTTACGGCGAAAAAAGTCGGGTTGATTTTTATGATGGATATTCCTTTGGGAAGAATGATACGATCCTTTTTTATCGGAATAGAGTTAATACCGACATGTACTCCGGATAGATCAAGCTCATATCGTATGTTCAGGTCAGAAAGGCTTCTAAGTGCCGATTTCGGGCCGCGGACATGAACCTCTATGTCTTTTAACGACGGACCGGTTATTGTCAATCCTGCAGGAATTTGAGCGGAATCCACCGGAATAAGAATAACGGTTTCCTGTAATGATGAGCAGGATCCTGGTAGAAACAAACAAATCCCAAGCAAAAAACACAAAACAAGGCGTTTTAAATTCAGTGAGTGTAACATAAATCGATGACTATGGTTATTTATAGCTGAAGCCACACTATTTTCAAAAAGCTAACGAGTTTCACTATGAGTGGTATGGTACATTTTTAATGGCATTAATGATTTTTATGGTTGCACGTGTATTGGCGACATCGTGGACTCTGACCATGTGGGCGCCGTTCAAAACTGCAGCGGCAACTGAAGCCTGAGTGCCGGTTTCCACCACCGCCAGGTCAGGGTTGATATCTTTAACGGTCTTATCTTTAAGGATATTTCGTATAAAGGCTTTTCTGGAGGGTCCGATCATAATAGGAACATCCAGTGTTTTAAATTCATGCAGGTGTTTAATTAATAACAGATTATGTTCAACTGTTTTCCCAAAACCGATTCCCGGGTCGATGATGATTTTTGATTTTGAAACTCCTTTACTTTCAGCATAATCCACGGCATTTTTTAGAAATGCTTTGATTTCTTTTATAAGATCATCATAAACCGGGTTGGTCTGCATGGTTTTTGGTGTCCCAAGCATATGCATCAAAATTAACGGAATATCGTATTCTGCTGCAACATCCGCAATGCCGTGATCAAGACGCAATGCTGAAACATCGTTTATCATGGAGGCGCCGGCTTGAATAGCCCTTTTGGCAACATCGGCCTTGTTTGTGTCTATGGAAATGGGAATGGAAATACGTTCTGCAAGGTTTTCAATCACAGGTATGACCCGCCTGATTTCCTCTTCGGCAGATACCGCATCAGAGAAGGGGCGTGTAGATTCTCCGCCGATATCCAGTATGTCCGCCCCTTCTTCAAAAAGTTTTTGGCCTTGAGCGATGGCGTCATCTCGGCTGAAAAATTTCCCGCCGTCTGAAAATGAATCCGGAGTGACATTCACGATACCCATAATACAGGTACGCTTACCCAGAACCAGCCTGTGATTACTCCATGCAAGGCGATATGTTTTCATATGTGCTTGTTAATTGAACGTCTCGGAAAATCTATCCCGCTATCATCGAGGTGGAAATCAAAAGTTTTGTAATGTCAACCGGTTTCAGTCATCTTCGCTTTTAATTTCTTCTGTATTTTCTTTATTTTCGACCGGAATTTTTATATCCGTTTTTTCTTTAGAAGAACTCTTTGATGGAAATTCAAACCCAGGCCGCATGGAAAGTATGAGTTCATCAAGCTCATTCCCCATAACCGTCTCTTTTTCAAGGAGACGGTCTGCCAGAGCATGAAGAATATCTAAATTTTCATTTAAGGTTTGTTTTGCACAATTGTAGGCTTTTTGGATAAGATTTTTTATTTCTTGGTCAATTTTCCGTGCCGTTTCTTCAGAGTAATCCCTGTGCTGTGCTATTTCGCGTCCCAGGAAAACATGCTCGTCATCTTTGGCAAAAGAAAGCGCACCTAATTCTTCACTCATACCCCAGCTTCGTACCATCTTTTGGGCAACATCGGTCGCCTGTTTGATATCGTTGGCGGCGCCGGTACTGATACGGTTAAAAACAATTTCTTCGGCCACTCGTCCGCCAAATGCTACCGACAATTCGCTTTCAAGTTGATCTTTATATTTAAAATCGCTTTCTTCGGGCAAGAACCAGGTAACACCGGCAGCGCGTCCCCGTGGAATAATGGTTATCTTGTTGACGGCATCCGTATTGGGAAGCAAGCGGGCCACAAGGGCATGTCCGGCTTCGTGATATGCCGTGGTCTTTCTGTCTTCTTCCCGAATGACTTTGGATTTACGTTCCAATCCCATATAGACCTTGTCTTTGGCATCTTCCAGGTCAATCATGTCAATTTTTTCTTTATTTCTTTTCGCGCCAAGCAGCGCCGCTTCGTTCACAAGGTTTTCCAGATCAGCGCCGGAAAAACCAGGCGTGCCTTTTGCCAGTGTGACAAGGTTTACATCGGGTGCTGCCGGCGTTTTTTTCATATGAACTTTAAGAATCTTTTCACGACCTAAAATATCCGGCAGGGGAACAACCACCTGACGATCAAAACGTCCGGGTCTCAAAAGAGCCGGGTCGAGCACATCCGGCCGGTTTGTGGCGGAAATAAGGATAACCCCTTCATTTGACTCAAAACCGTCCATTTCAACCAGAAGCTGGTTTAATGTTTGCTCTCTTTCGTCGTGTCCTCCACCGAGTCCGGCTCCCCTATGCCTTCCAACCGCATCAATTTCATCAATAAATATAATGCAGGGCGCATTCTTTTTACCCTGGACAAACAGATCTCTCACCCGTGACGCGCCAACACCGACAAACATTTCCACAAAATCCGAACCGCTGATATGAAAAAACGGGACGTCAGCTTCACCGGCTATTGCACGAGCTAAAAGGGTTTTACCGGTACCGGGGGATCCCATAAGAAGGACACCTTTGGGTATCCTTCCGCCAAGACGCGTAAATTTTTTGGGTTCTCTGAGAAAATCTATTATTTCACCGAGTTCTTCTTTGGCCTCATCGATTCCGGCGACGTCTTCAAAGGTAACTTTTTTCATCTGGTCAGATTGCAAGCGTGCCCGGCTTTTGCCAAAAGACATGGCCTTTCCGCCTCCGGCCTGCATCTGACGCATAAAAAAGATCCATACGCCGATGAGTACAATCATGGGAAACCAAGAAACCAAAACATTCATATACCAGGGAGAATCGGTTTCCGGTTTGGCACTTATTGCCACCCCTTTTTTCCTGAGGATCTTGATAAGGTCTGTGTCATCTGGTGCGTATACCTTGAAATGATTGTGGTTTGCGTCCGTGGCGAAGATTTCCTGTCCCTGGATCACCACCTCGGAAATATTCCCGTTATCGACCATGGTTAGAAATTCAGTATAACTGATCTTTGTCTCGGCTAGGTGCTGTTGATTGAAGAGATTATAAAGCATAATCATCATCAGTGTAATGACTATCCATAAAGCCAAATTTTTGTAAAAAGGATTCAAAAGTCTTAACTCCCTGTAAAATGATTAGTTAGTGTCCGTCCATAAATGGTCTTTTTGCCCAATCTCTGCGTTATGCTCAAAAAATAATCCTCGGAATACTAAACATATGCCTGCGGTTATTTTTTTCGCATGCCTTGATCTTGAACAAAAATCCTCATTTATGGATGGACACGAGTTATAGAATTATATTAATCATCATTGTTAATTAGGCAAGAGAAAGTTCAATTTTAAGTACATTTTTGGTTGAAGGTTTCACTTTTACAGACTCATCTATTCTATAACCGGCCACCCAGATTATTTTTCCCCGGCATAGTAATATGGGGCATCTTGTGCGTTCTTTTCTGGGCACCTTTTTATCGATGAAAAATTTCTTTATTTTTTGTGTTCCGGTCATACCCAGTGGCGTAAAACGGTCCCCATGACGAAAATTTCTTAAAACCAGCGGAAAACTTAACGCATCTCTATCAAAAAAACCGGTGTGTTGTCCAGTCCCACATAAGTCGGGCAGATCTTTTATGCCCATTTCGGTAAATTTAATATGAGCGTTGATTTCTTTTATAAATATGGACTCGGGTTTTTCTATGGGGTATTCAAAGGGTAATATTTCTGCCCGGTCTGATTTTACATCCATATTACGCAAGGTGCTTTTTCCTCTGGAAAAAAGAATAACGTCTACTTTTCGCTGGATCCTGATACGATCCGGTAAATCAATATTTCCATAATCCGGCCCGCCTTCTATAAGGTTTATCGCAGAATCGATGTGGGTTAAACGAATACGCCTTAGGTCACCTTTTATTTTTAAAATCGCTTTTCTGATGACTCGTCTTTGTGCTGCCACATGAAGTCCATTCAGGATTGAGACAGAAAGGACTATCTGACCGTCCTGAATACTAAGAGCCGCTTTTTCGAAGATAGGATGAATAACATCTTCAATCCATTCTTCTTCGGATCTGATGATTGAGGCAAGCCGGTTTAGGCTTTGGCTGATTTTCGGATTGTACAATGTTTTTAACAGTGGAAGTAAATCGTGACGTATTCTGTTCCTGAGGAAACTTGTGTCCCTATTGGATATGTCAGATATATATTTTAGTCTGTTTTGATCCAGATAAGCGATTATATCGGAACGATTTGATTGTATCAGGGGCCGAATAATCTTCCCGTCCCTTACCGGAGGAATACCTGAAATGCCCAGCGGTCCGCTTCCTCTAAAAAGATTCATTAATACCAGTTCTGCATTATCATCGAAATGATGGCCGAGTGCGATTTTATTGAACCTGTTTTCTTCTGCCACTTTGTTTAAAAAGCTGTGGCGGACGCGTCTGGCTGCTTCTTCCAACGAAAGCTTGTTTTCAAGCTGATATTTACGAACATTTGTTTTATGAACATAACAGGGGACATCAAATCTGTCGGCAAGAGATACAACAAATTCAGCATCTTTATCTGAATCAATCTGGCGCAGACAATGATTTAAATGCGCAACGCCAAGCCGGAGGGAAAATCGGGGTGAGAATGTAAGCAGGAGGTGAAAAAGGGCAACAGAATCAGGCCCGCCGGATACACCGATAAGAACCGAATCTCTCGGTTTAAGCATTCCATAGGTTGTAATGGTCTGTTTAACAGCACGTAATAATTTATTTTTGTAGCCTTTGTGCGATGCTGGCATGAATAAGCTCGGAAACTTTTTTATCCCAAATTCCTACGATGCCTGATCGGACGGAAACCTCTGTAGTCCCGGGTGTTATCTTTACCGTTTTTATGGTAACCGGAGTTCCATCGGATTGTTTGGCTTTAATTTTTGCCTTAATATTGTCTGATTTTTCTTCTGTGATCTCTATTTCCAGACTATTCAGAACATCAGTACATGCTCGATTGGTTTCATCAAATTCTGCGTGATAAGATGTTTTCAGCTCGCCGTTTACATAGGTATATACCCCTGCTCCTGCTCCAGTTCCGGCGACAAAAGCGGCACAGCCTGAAATTATGAAAAAAGAGGGTAATAATATAAGAATTGGGACATTTCGTGTCATAATTTACCGCTCCTTTTTTAAACTTTTCAAAAAGCTAAAGTGTTACGAAAGAATTCATTTGTGCCCATCCATAAATAAATCTATATTGGGCACAACTTATGTTTCCCATGCAGAAATTTCGGAAAAGGGCAATTTCTGCATGGAAACTAATTTAGAAAAGACTATGATAGAAACAGGTGAATGTCAATAAAAAACACAGAATATAGATTTGTTTATTTGGATTATCGTCTATATTGTGGTAGGGAAACCGATTTCTTTTTTATCTTGAATTTTTTTTTTATCGATTATATTCGTACTAGTGGTTGTGCTAGGCGGGGAGCTAGCGGTGCCCTTTTCCCGAAATCCGCTTTATGCGGGGCTGAATTCCCTCTAAAGGGTTTTAATCTGGGAACCTATAAGTCAATCTGATCGGCCGCCGCGCAACAGACGGTTACGAACCTCGTCAGGTCCGGAAGGAAGCAGCGATAAGTAATGCGGTCTGTGTCGTGGATCGATCCCGGTCAAGCTTTTGGCTTATTTCATTTCAGTAAAGATTCGATAGAGGGTGCACAACCAGCTCTTAATCATGTACTTGAAACCTTTGCAAAACTTCAATTCTGCCTGCTCAGTTAAATCCGTATCTCTCACCCATTCTCAGCCACCATATTTGAAATAGATAAGTTTCAATCGTGAAATCCCGAACTCAAAATTTAAAAATATTTTTTCGACCTTGACAATATCCCAGACAGTCTTATTTTTTTTAAGATGTTGTGGTATTAGCCCGTATTTTATGAAAAATTGGGTGACTATTCAATCAAAAAAGTATCAGGAGAAAACAAGGGCTGATGGCAAAAAAAAGTAAAATCAAAATTCATACAAATGGTGATGAAACCGTCAGTGCAGATAAGAACCGTGAGAAAAGAGATTCAAACAAAGAAGACATCACTGACACCATTGATCCAATCAAAGATATGGAGGAAAAAATAGAGTCTCTCAAAAAGGAGGCTGCAGAGAATCATGATCGGATGTTGAGAATGGCTGCGGAGTTTGAAAATTACAAAAAGCGTGCCGCACGTGAAATGAATGATTTTAGAAAGTTTGCCAATGAAAATTTCGTGAAAGCAATGCTCCCCGTGGTTGACAACCTGGATCGTGCCATCGAATCTTCAAGCAATGACAAACATGCCAACACTTCGGTGGTGGAAGGCGTCACTATGACCCTCAAGGAAATACTCAAAGTTTTTGAAGAGTTCAATGTAAAACCCTTTGAGTCTTTGGGAAAGACCTTTGATCCCAGTTTACATCAGGCCGTGATGCAGGAAGAGGGGGAGAAGTATCCTGATAACACGGTCTTAAAAGAGCTGCAAAAAGGGTATATGATTCACGACAGGCTCCTCAGACCTGCCATGGTTGTGGTATCCAAAAAAAAAACGGAAGCTGAAAATCACGAAAACTCAACTCAGAAAAAAGAAGATGAATAAGATATATAGATTATTTTAAATTAGGAGGATAGCAAATGGGTAAAGTCATTGGAATCGATTTGGGAACCACGAATTCTTGTGTGGCGGTCATGGAGGGTAGCGAAGCAAAAGTCATCACAAATCCCGAAGGAGGACGTACGACACCTTCCATCGTTGCCATTTCAGAGAGCGGGGAAAGATTGGTTGGCCAAATCGCCAAACGGCAGGCCATTACCAATCCTGAGAACACGGTTTTTGCCGTAAAAAGGCTTGTCGGTCGTAAGTATGCATCCAAAGAGGTACAGGACGATATTAAAATACTTCCCTATAAGATTGAGCAGGCAGAGAATGGCGATGTCAGAATAAATATGCGGGGCAAGTTAAACAGTCCGGCGGAGATATCATCCTTCATCTTGGCAAATATCAAACATACGGCTGAAGAATATCTCGGAGAAAAGGTAACCGATGCGGTTGTCACAGTTCCTGCCTATTTTGATGACAGCCAGCGGCAGGCAACCAAAGATGCCGGAAAGATCGCCGGTCTCAATGTGCTTAGAATTATCAATGAACCTACGGCCGCATCGCTGGCATATGGTCTCGACAAAAAGAAAGAAGAAAAATTAGCGGTTTTTGATTTGGGCGGCGGCACTTTTGACATATCTATTCTTGAAATCGGAGAAGGCGTTTTTGAAGTTAAGGCGACAAATGGCGATACTCATCTCGGTGGCGAAGATTTCGATCTCAGGCTTATCGATTACCTGGCGGCCGAATTTAAGAAAGACCAGGGGATCGATCTCAGAAACGACAAAATGGCCCTTCAGAGGCTTAAAGAAGCTGCTGAAAAAGCGAAAATGGAACTGTCCACTTCCATGGAAACGGATGTTAATCTTCCATTTATTACCGCCGATGCTGCCGGTCCGAAGCACCTTAATATAAAAATAACCCGAGCCAAGCTTGAAGGGCTTATCAGCGACCTGCTCGACAAACTTGAAAACCCCTGTCGGACTGCGCTTAAGGATTCAGCATTGTCCGCCAATGACATTAATGAAGTTATTCTTGTCGGCGGTATGACACGCATGCCCGCGGTTCAGGACCGCGTCAAGAAAATATTTGGCAAGGAACCCCACAAAGGGGTTAACCCGGACGAAGTTGTTGCCATCGGCGCCGCCATTCAGGGAGGTGTATTGAAAGGGGACGTAAAGGACGTTCTTCTTCTCGATGTTACTCCCCTCTCCCTGGGTATAGAGACCCTGGGTGGTGTCATGACACGACTTATCGAAAAGAATACGACCATTCCGACCAAAAAGAGCCAGATTTTTTCAACAGCGGCCGACAACCAGCCGGCTGTATCCATCCATGTACTGCAGGGAGAGCGGGAGATGGCCCCCGGGAACAAGACCCTGGGGCGCTTCGAACTGGTGGGGATACCCCCTGCCCCGAGAGGCGTGCCGCAAATCGAGGTGACATTTGACATAGATGCCAACGGAATTGTAAACGTTTCTGCAAAGGATATGGCAACAGGTAAGGAGCAATCCATTCAAATAACGGCTTCCAGCGGCTTGTCTAAGGAAGAAATAGACAATTTGATAAAGGATGCCGAGCTTCACGCTGAAGACGATAAAAAGAAAAAGGAACTGGTTGAAGCACGAAACTCAGCGGATGCGCTCATTTATACAACGGAAAAATCGATAAAAGATCTTGGCGACAAGGTCGATGCTGAAACAAAGGGCAAGGTTGAAGCTGCCATTGAACCGCTTAAGAAAGCCATGGAAGGGGATGATGTTGCAGAGATTAAACGCCTGAGCGAAGAGTTGACACAGGCTTCCCATAAACTGGCTGAAGCCATGTATCAGCAGGCTTCTCAGGCAGATCAGCAGCAGGCCGGAGCCGATGCAGCAGGAGGACCGGAGCAGCCCGGACCGTCTGCATCTGAAGAGGATGTTGTGGATGCTGATTTCGAAGAGGTAAAAGACGACGAAAAGAAGTAACAAAAAATGTCATTTTCCAATAATAAATCCCGCGGGCACTTTTGTGTCGCGGGATTTTTTATTATAAGGCTATTTACGAGTTCTTTAGAGGGGATGCGTCGCTGAAAAATTGAAATTGAGTTGATAAGCCAAAACTTATGAGGAGGCTAAAATGCGAGTTGGCGTTTTAAAAGAGATAAAAACCAAAGAAAACCGGGTGGCCATGACGCCATCAGGGGTTGAGCAAATGCGGTTACATGGACACGAAGTTCTGGTTGAAACCGCTGCCGGTGATGGCTCAGCCTGCTCTGATGAAGAATATATAAGGTCCGGTGCGTTAATTTGCAACACTCCAGAAGAAATTTACCAGAAATGCCAAATGATAATGAAGGTAAAAGAGCCGCTTCCTGTTGAATATCCAATGATACGAAATGAACAGGTTCTGTTTACATTTTTTCATTTTGCGGCGTCGCTGGAACTTACCCGTGCAATTATGGATTCGGGATCTATTGCTGTGGCTTATGAAACCGTGGAACGGGAGAACGGTTCTTTGCCGCTTCTTACGCCCATGAGTGAAGTGGCCGGCAAAATGGCTGTCCAGGAAGGGGCCAAATACCTTGAAAAGACTTTTGGCGGTAAAGGAGTTCTTCTCGGTGGTGTAACGGGGGTGGATTCCGGAACCGTCTTGATTA
The DNA here is from genome assembly GCA_050117895.1 of Desulfobacterales bacterium. Taxonomy (GTDB): domain Bacteria; phylum Desulfobacterota; class Desulfobacteria; order Desulfobacterales; family UBA11574; genus S5133MH16. The sequence goes on from JASFLX010000006.1 coordinate 19,751, forward strand.
TCGGCGGGGGTATCGTTGGAACCAATGCTGCCAAAATAGCGTGTGGCCTTGGCGCAAAAGTCTATGTGCTCGATAATAATCTTGAACGTCTTCGTTATCTAAGCGATGTGATGCCCAAGAACTGCTTTCCGCTCATGTCAAGTCCGGCGATCATACGAAGACTTCTGAAAGAAGCCGATCTTGTTGTGGGTGCGGTTCTGATACCCGGTGCAGTGGCACCCAAACTGGTTACGCGCGATATGTTACCGTTAATGAAAAAAGGTTCGGTGATTGTGGATGTAGCGATTGATCAGGGTGGGTGTGTTGAGACGGCAAAACCCACAACCCATGACCAACCCATATATGAGGTCGATGGGATCATTCATTACTGTGTGGCAAATATGCCGGGAGCTGTTTCATATACATCAACAGAAGCACTGACCCATGCAACGTTACCCTATGCACTGGAGCTTGCTGACAAAGGGGTTGAAAAGGCGGCAAGGGAAAATCAGGACATCGCGAAAGGCATTAATATTATAAAAGGAAAAGTGACTCATAAAGGTGTGGCTGAAGCTTTTGACTTGGAATATGAACCTCTGGATTCATTATTGTAAGTTTCAAGTGATCCAGGTTTTTTCCAAAAGGGCATTCATTTCTTCGGGACCTATGGTCACTTCCACGTTATGGGTAAGGATATTTCTCTATTTCAGGAGATGTTTCCCGGCCGTGGTTCTGACTTTCAGTTCACCGTAATTCCTTTTATCATTTACTTATTCCAAAACAGATCTTCCAGATCATTTATATCCTCATTCATAAATGGATCGATTTCATTACCACAAAAAAAGTCAGAATCGGTTTCATTTTCAAAGTCAAAAAGCTCTGAATCAGGATCTGATCCCAATTTAGAAAGATAAATTCTGTCTGAATTTCGCATGGTTGCTCTCCTTAATCTTCAAACTGGAAACCATAAAACATTTTTTTCCGGTTGCGTTTCATATTTTGAGAATCTGTTGTTCTTAACTTGTTTTTTCTGCAGTCCGGACATCGCCGGGGTTCGTCAAAGTTCATTTTCTCGTAACGTAATTGATCATGGATTGAAAACTCAAACTCTTTTTCACATTGAATGCAGGTAATTATTTTATTTTCCATTGTCATCTCATTATTGTTTTCATCCTTGAACATCCTTAAAACCTAAGAAATAAAACCTTCTTGACTTTACCCTTAATGTTTAACCTGTCGTTTTTGCCACGGATTTAAAGGTTTTGTCCGGCCCCCCCTTGCTTTTAGATGTAAAAATTGTGTGCAACTGGCGTGCCAACTATATAATCTGTTGAATTATTGCTTGATATTTATTTGCAGAAATAGAGTAGCGGGAAGTGTTAACCCGAATATTTCATGAAAATTTTTGAGAGGCATTTTATTTTGTTAAAAAACTGTTGAAGGAGAACCTCCTTATCATGCGGGGAACTTAACATATGATGGTACCTCAATAGGTTATATTTTCTCCATATAATGTTGTCATCCAAAACAGGAACTCTAAATTCCGATTTCACTTATATTTAGGAACTGTCTGTTCCGAATGAGAAATCGATAATGTTTCAAGGTGGTTAATTGTATTTAGAGTATTTTCAAAGAATTAAGACTTTCAACTCTTAACCGGAAATAATTAATCTTCTTCGTTATATGCCAGTTAATTTCCATAAAAACATAGTGTCATGAAATGGCAAGTATTTTGCAGTATACTCAAAAGGTTTTTGGGATATACGACTTACCCCTTTTAATGGAATAGGTATCGTAACACGGCGTATGAAAAAGCAAGACTTGGATTATTTTAAGATGCTGCTAAATGACCAGCTGGCCGCCTTGCTCGATTATGCGGATCATACGGTTAAGGGTCTGCTGGATGTAACCGATAATATGCCTGATTTTTTAGACCGTGCATCTTTTGAATCGGATCGAAGTACCCTGCTGCGGATAAGGGATCGGGAAAGTTATCTGATCCGAAAAATAAAGAGGGCTTTAGACAGTTTGGAAGACGGTACTTTTGGGATCTGTGAGCTTTGCGGTAAAGAAATCAGTATGGAGCGCCTTAAAGTTCGGCCGGTGACTCTGCATTGCATCAAATGCAAAATCAAAATGGAAGAAATGGAAAAGGCTTCCGGATACTAATCTGTAAAAATATAAAAATAAACTTTATATGCATCTTTTTGCTTAAGGACAGAAAATGGCATCTACCATGAGTTTAAACATCAATAAGAAGAGAAAACAGAAAAGGTATAAAGATGAGTACAAAAGCCTTAAAAACATGCGAAAGAATAAAAAAAAATCAGGAAGAACGTGCCGAATCTGTGGGAAAGACCCCTATCCAAACTATTTTTTTTGCCCGTCTTGCCACCACAAGGCCGGAATGCTTCAGGACTTATAGATGATATGACGATTAACTTAATGCCATAGATCTTTAAGCCAGGACATCATTATTCTACCTTCTTTTTTCTTCCATCATATCAATGACTTTATTCCATCTCATCTTATCATCAAGTATTTTTTAGTTTTTATTTAAATCTATACGATAAATGAATTGCCATTTTTATTATTTTTCTATACATGGAGGCGAACTCGACGGTTATATCGTTCATGACAAAAGCGATTCAGCTGAAGGTGAGCCCATGCAATCGATACTGATTATTTCAGACAAACATGATGTGGTTGAACCGATTCAGGCGGCATTTACAAAAGAACATCGCCTCGGGAAAGTTTCCAATAAAGACGAGGCTTTTGAGGCGTTACGGGGAGAGCGATACGATCTTATCTTTATTGATCTTCATGTTCTTTTAGAATCCATGCAGACGCAAGACTACACTGAGATCTTGGCGCCATTGAAAGAACATTATCCAACCATTGAAATTGTTATCATGGCATCACAGGATATGATCCGTCAGGTGGTGACATTAGTAAAAGCCGGGGCCAGTGATTATCTTACCTATCCCATAGTTTCCGATGAGGTGCGGCTTGTAACCGAATCGATCAACCAAACCATTCTCCAGCGATCAGAAATCGATTATTTCCGTGATCAGTTCTGGCGGGCGGATTCTTTAACTGTGGTGAAAACGAAAAATGATGATATGCAACTGGTTTTCGATAAGATTCGTTCCGTTGCACCGACCAAGTCAACGGTAATGCTGATTGGCGAAACCGGAACAGGCAAAGGCATTTTAGCCAATCTCATACATCGGCACAGCAGCAGGTCAGCCGCACAGTTTATTAGTGTTCACTGCGGAGCCATTCCCGACACGCTTCTGGAGAGCGAATTGTTCGGCCATGAGAAAGGTGCTTTCACCGGAGCAATTCGGCGAAAAATGGGTAAGTTTGAAATTGCCAAAGGAGGCACTATTTTTCTGGACGAAGTCGGTACGGTCACCCCTTTGGCCCAGATTAAGCTGTTACAGGTTCTTCAGGATGGGACATTCAACCGTTTAGGCGGCGATGAATCCCTGTCAACCGATGCAAGAATTATAACGGCAACCAACTCGGATCTTATGAAAATGAGCAATGAGGGTCAATTCAGAAGAGACCTCTATTATCGCTTGAATGTGTTTCCCATAGAAATTCCTCCGTTGAGACAAAGAATTGAAGATCTTATTCTGTTTATAGACGTGATTTTAAAAAAGCTGAACCGGTCTTACCAAAAAAACATCCATAAGGTTCATCCTTCGGTATTTGAAGCATTAAAAGCATATTCCTGGCCCGGCAATATCAGAGAACTGGAAAATCTTATCGAACGAGCTTATATCCTGGAAAGCTCATCAGTACTAACCCCGGAGAGTTTCCCGGGAGAACTGTTTGGAGATGAAATCCCGGCGGCAGTTTTTACCAGGGATTTCCACCTGCCGTTGACAAAAGCAAGGCAGAAGGCGGTCGAAGATTTTGAAAGGCAGTATTTAAAAGACTTGATTGCCCGGAACAAGGGTAAAATCAAGAAATCTGCCGAGGACGCCAGCATCACCACCAGACAACTTCACAAACTGATGTCCAAGTATGGCATCCGAAAAGAAGAGTATAAGGTTTAGGCGGTTTTTATCTCCTCTATTCAATTCCCACTGTTAAAATTTTTCATCCATAACGTTCTCTTGTTTTATCTTCAAATTGAAATTCAAAAAGACTCGCTTTATATAATTCGAATCGGAATGCTGTTCATCGCATCATCTCGGAACATTCAGTTCCGGATCAATATTTTTCGGGCAGATAATAATAAATTAATTTATTCAGTTATAACTTTGGCACGTTCTTTGCTCATTTGTTGGTTCAATGACAAAACATGAAATGATTGAATGTATGTTTAAGCGAGCGACGTATATGTCAAAAAACAAATACAGCATATCAAAAAAAAACATCGGTGATATAGAGGGTATAATTGTTCCTGTAAAATGGGATGAAGGCGGGAATCCTATTGCTGTTTCCCTGGCAACCTCACGGGAAGAAGAACTTCTGATTAATATGAAGAGCGCTAAGGCGAGAGATCTCCTTGAGTTGCTTCAAAAAAAAGTGAGAATTGCCGGTTCGATTACGAAATTAGATAACGATAAGAAAATAATAACCATTCGAAAATACCAGCAGATCGCCTACGACCAGTTTGTGCCTCAAAGCCCCAAAGCAGAAATCCGTCTATAACGCCTTTATAAGAGACTATTCTATACACATAAAAAATCGGAACTGCCGGTTTACTCATAAATCTATTATAAATTCAAAAGGATACAGGTATTATCCTGCGATTTTGTCCAAGTCATAGTCTAAATCGCTTCTAAATCAGAACTTCCTGTTCTTTTATACCCATGCTTCCCGATTAAATTCCGTAATATTAATATTTTATGTTTTTGGCATATGTATTGCAGCACTTCCAGTTGTCCATAGGTAACCCCGAGTGAATATTCAATAATCATCAGCTAAGGAGGAGTAAGATGAACAGAAACAGATGGGTAAAACTCTTAACCATGGTGTTAGCAGTGATTTTGTTACTCTCGGTTCAGGCGTTTGCCGGTGAGATTACAATTACTGGTGAAATTAATGACATGTACCAGATTGTTACAGATAGAGGTGATGTCTACGAAGTAGTGGATAGCGATTTGGCCAGCGAAATGTTAGAAAACATGGGTCAAACCGTAAAGGTAACCGGCACACTGGTCCAAGGCGAAGAAGGGGTAAAAGCCATTCGAGTTAGTGATTACGAGATTGTGGAAAAAGAATAAATCTTATCCGTCTTTAAAAAGATGCCGAAAGAGTGAAAACATGCCGGAGAAAATCCCCAGTACGACAGCACCTGATGATTTATTTTTACAACTTAAGAACAAATTTCCCATGTTACAGAACTTTTCCAACCGTCCTTTCGGCGTGGAGATCGAATTTTTCGGCCTGGACTATGTGATAACGCCATTGGATAATGGTATCATTAAGCCCTACTGCATTTCATCCCGCGGTAAAAACGGGTGTCATATTCAGGACCTTTGCCGGGATTATAATCTGTCACTGGGGTCCGGCAGGGATTCATGGCATGTTCAGCAAGATACTTCCGTAAGAGGTAAATGTCACATCAAACACGGCGCCGAGTTGACCAGCCCGATTTTAAGCGGCATTGAAGGCCTGGTGGAAGTTTATCAGGCCTTCCGGTTTCTGAGTGATGTTGGGGGACTTGATATTGATGAAAGCTGTGGCTTTCATGTCCACCATGGTGTAGATCCTATGGTTTATAACTGTAACCAACTTCAACGACTGGTAAATATTGTTCACCATTATGAAGATCATTTTTATCAACTTATCCCGGGTAATCGTCAGAACGCTAAAACGTGCCGACCCATGGAACTTGATGTTAAGGCCTTCCTGGATATTCGTGACGGCGATTTTGCCGCCCGAAATTGCCGGATCAAAAACCTCTGGTATTCGACAGAGAATCGATATGATAAAAAGGCGGCAGAAAATTCGCGATATAACAAGACGCGTTACCACGGCCTGAACCTCCACTCATACTGGTATCGCTCCACCGTTGAATTTCGCTATCACTCAGCCGTACTTGAAAAGCCTGATGAAGCCCTCCAATGGATCATCTTTACGCAATTCCTTATTGAGTTTAGCCAGGAGAATGTCCCCGATATCTATTACTATCCCAAAGCGAACAAATGGCTGAAAACCATATATAAAATTTACAAAGAGTTTGGATATCAGAACCGCATTAAACCGTTGGAAAATTAATCCGAATTTCTCATGACGTGGGGTGATGGAAGTGGCTGCTCCAATTTTAATCACCGTCACATGGGTAAACTAAAACAGGCTCCCCCGAGGTCTGTCCGGCCATTCCAGCGTTTTTTGTTGCACAGCGGCTTCAAGCTTAAAACCCAGCATCTTATAAATAAGTTTGGCAACGGCAAAAGCTGAATTTCGATCGTTCAAGTTACCAGAGAGTTCTACCACGTCAAAGCCTGCAACATTTTTTTGCATAAAGATTTTTCGCAATAAGTGTAACGCTTCATGCCAAAAAAAACCGCCCGGTTCAGGGGTTCCGGTACTTCGGATGACGCTCCAGTCGAAAACATCCACATCCACACTTACATATACCGGGGCCGGCAGGCGGGCAATTGCGGCGTCGATATCATAATTGCCCCTGCGATACTCGGCCATGGTACATACGGCAAGATTTTCTCGTTCGATTCTTTGCGCTTCATCAAATGACATGCTTCGGAGGCCGATTTGCAACGTATGGGTCGTAAATTCCCGTATTCGGGACATTACACATGCATGGTTCAATGGGTTGCCTCCATAGCTATCTCTCAAATCTGCATGGGCGTCGAGTTGAATGATGGAAAGTTGAGGATGCTTTTCCTGTAAGGCCTGAAAATAACCGATGCTGATGGAATGATCTCCTCCCAGCAACACCACGAATTTATCTTCTTTGATCACAGCTTTTGAACATCGGTATACCGCTTTCTGCAAGCCTTGGGGGTCCAAAGGAGGTTTCAGCGGTATCAGGGTTGCGATACCCATTCGGAAGGGCTCGGCCTTCAATATTTCATCGTAAAGTTCTAAATGTTGCGAAGCGTTAATTACGGCATCCGGTCCCTGGGCGGTGCCGGCGCCATAGGTTATACCTCCTTCGTAAGGAACCGGAAGGATCGCCACTGCCGCAGTTTTAAAATCGGCAAACTCGGCGCTTAGATCGAGAAATTGTTTAGAGTTCAACTTCATCGAGCTTCTTCCAATTTTTTTATGAATGTCGGCATCTTGGATATAATGTTTTGGGATGGTCGATTTTTGCAATTATCCAGGGCGTAAATTACCAGAAGCGGGAAAATTACACTGTATTCACCCCAAATTTGTACCAATTTTTCATCAGTTGCTTCGCGGTATTTGCCCCACGTTACAGATTCGCTGAACGTGCATCCGGACAAGCTTCCCTCTTTTTCAATTGCGGTGCCAATTTGCAGTCCTCGACCAGCACCTTCAAATTTAATTTTTAAGATTTGACTGATCGTGGGACCGGTTTGCTGAATGAAATTCTTAGGTCCGCCGCCGCCAAGTTCGATAAAGCCGGTTTGCCTGGATGAAAAAGCAATGGCCGCTGAATCAAATATGTCTTTTTGCGCGGACAGATTCACAGGCAATCCTTTCCTATCCGTTAGGACTAAATTCATGGCAATGGAATGATTGGCCAATGAATCCCAGAAAATCGGGACTCCCATCTCGGCCGCCTTGACCACAAAACTTCGCTGGGGGTATTTACTGTTTTCTAGAACCCAGTTTCCTAAAGCAAAATTAAATTCCCAACTCGAAAGGCGGCTTCCTGAAAGATGTTTTTTATAACAGTCCTTGACAAATGTACGAATGATCTCATCTTGTGCCTCAAGAGTTTCTTTATCGCGAATACCGATATCATAAATTCGGGTGTCGCCGTGGCGTCTGAGGATGTTATCATCGTAGTTGGGAGAAATCGCTTTGACGGGAAGGTCGAAGGCAAAATGCAAATCATGATACACCTGGGCCCCGGTTGAGCAAATTACATCAATAAATCCGGCTTCAAGCAACGAGATCACCATCCCCCCCATACCACCGGCGATACCTGCGCCGGCGACACCGAGCCAGATCACATCGCCGTGATCGATCATTCTTTTAAAGAGCCTGGCGGCCCGGCAAACGTTTCTGGCTTCAAAGCATGTCTGTCCAAACGTATTGACAATGTCGGTAATCGTCATCCCCCTGGAAAGAGGAGGCGGAATAATATTCGGCGAGCCTTTAAACATGGAATGTGCACGTGGCATAGATTTCCTCTTTTAATTGATTGAATAAGTTTTTATTCCGGGATAAGCGTAAACGGTTTCTTGAAAGAGAATCAGTCCAACAACATGACGGCACAGGAAAGCACAGTTGTCCAAAGGCCGGATTTATGCCCTCTTGCCGATTGGGCAATGCTGCGAGAAACAAACAGCCGCTTGCCAATCTTGTAAACCTGTTTGCGTTCATCCCACGCCACATCCGGATCCAGTTCAATACCCAAAGTTGAGGCCAGCATGGTTGCGGCAAGGTCTTCAGCAAAATCGGCTGATTTCTTCATGGTTTCGCCAAAGGCGTGGTGCTCGCTGATGTACCCATATTGTTTATTATCCTTAGGTTGTGCCAATCCAATCGCCGCGGAAATCAATCGATTGGGTTCATTGGTGCTTTCCCTGGCAAGCACGACAAATGTAATCTGGCCGGGCCCCAACTCCTTAATTCCGTCTTCTCTTGTAATGATTTTGCAATCCGGAGGGAAGATGCTGGAAACATAGACAAGGTTGCATTTTTCGATCCCGGCGTTCCTTAAGGCCAATTCAAAACTTTGCAGTTTATTGCGATGATAGCCCACACCTTTGGTAAAAAACATCCGCTTTGGAATTAATTTATTCAACTTTAGAGTCCCTTATGAAAAAATTTAGTTGTATGCGTCTTTTGATGATGATCTGTAAAATTACTCAACATCCATTTTTTTAAATGTGCTTTAATGTTAAATGACTATTTCCAAAAACCTTTTGGATAATATATTCTGGAACAACCCCCAATTGGATATATTTTTCTTGAATTTCACCCTCTAAATCTACAAAGTTTTTTATTTTATGCCTGCGGTTTAAAACTCGCTCGGGCCTTGCCGGAAACCAAAATATACCATTTCTGGATGGACACTAACTAAGATTGTTAGGACAATATATCACAAAAAAATAAAGGTTTTAATTTATGCAATCGTTATGCCAACTATATATCTTCCTGAAATCAATAGATGATTAGGTTTAAACTCGATTGATGTAAGAACTATAAGTTCCGAATCTTTTCGTAAAAGTTATTCAATGTCAGAAAGAAGGTATAACTAAGCGTAAATTAGATGATTTTTTGCCGTGACGTCGGGAAAAAGCATAAAATTTTAAACAGGAAATGTTAATTGTTGATTTCGAAGTCACTCAATCTTCATATCAAAATTAATTTTCTTGACAGGCGGGTTGAAATTTTTTAGAAAACTTGTGAAGGTGCCCATGATGGCTTAATAGGGAATTCCGTGAGAATCGGGAGCGGTCCCGCCGCTGTGACCGGCGACGAAATCTGCAATACGCCACTGTATGGTTTTAACCGTATGGGAAGGTGCAGAGATTAGGATGAACCGGGAGTCAGAAGACCTGCCTTAGTAATAACGGTATGAGACCTTTGTAAAAGGTAACAGCATCTCTGCGGTGTTACAGAGCGTTATGATTACATAAAAAAGGGTCAAGTAAGCTGGGTGCAGCCCTTCAATCTTTTAAAAAGGATTGAAGGGCTTTTTTTGTTTGGGCGGGTTTACGCATCCTCGGCGGGACTAAAAGCTTAACATGTTATGAAAGGAGATGAAAAAAATGAAATCAGGACTCATTGTTTATGTTGTAGGTGAAGAACCGTCGAATTGGGATGCAGATTTTGGGAAAAAAACGATACAAAAAACCATTCCGGCAGATCTTGTTGAGATCATAACAGCTAAAACCGGACATTTTGACGTAATCGATGCCTGGTGTTCACTAATGGTCAGGGGTATGAAACGAATTACATGCATGATCGGAGAGTTTACACCCAACGGCACGTTGGCTCTTACCGGTCGAGAGCTCCGCCTGTGCGGATAGGGATAGGGGGCGCTCGGGGATAATCATGATGCCTCAGCGTCCCATATCTAAGTATATAAAGGTCATTGCTGTGAGCTTTGCTCAGAGATCTTTTGAGTATAATAAAGCTCAGGTCGTCTGTTTGGAATAAAGTATCGCATCCTGTGACTTCGAACCCGGTTCAGGTCTTCAGCCTTAAGGTTTGCTAATAACAATCCTTCTTTGCCGCTTAAATCCTTGTGAATCACTTCGCCGGATGGTCCGATGATTAAGGCAATACCCGGAAAGCTTAGCCCTTTTTCATTTTCACCGGTTTGGTTGCATGCGATAATAAACAGGCTGTTGTCAAAAGCCCTTGCAGGCAGATGTCGCATCCATGATCGGTATTTTTCTTGTGGAGTTCCTCTCGGAGATGCATGAGGGATAAAAATCAGATCAGCCCCTTTTAGGGCCATCCGGGTGGAAAGCTCGGGAAAGTGAGCATCGTAACAAAGCTGGATGCCAAAATTGACGCCCCCTGCATGGAACAGAGGGATTTTGTCCCCGGGCGTTAAAACGGTACGTTCCGGTGGAGAGATGTGAAGCTTTCGGTAGACGCCGACAAACCCGTCAGGTTTTATGACCAGATGGCTCGCAAATAACCGGCCCTTTTCATCCCTTTCAACGATGCCTGCCAGGATGACGATCTTTTCACATTGGGCCAAATTTAAAAGATATCTACTTGCCGGTCCGGGAATGGGTTCTGCAGCCAAATTTATATCCTGATGATTACTATAACCCGAGATATTCATTTCAGGGAAACAAACGATAGCGGCGCCTTGATTTTTCGACGACTTGATCCACTTGACCATGCCCTCGAGATTGTTACTGATTTTGTTCGCCGGTGAATTAGAGACAACCACGGCAATGCGGATATCTTTCATTTCTTTAGATTTTTATATTAATTTTCTATTAATATGTTTATTTCCCTTTGTAGATGTGTGTGTGGTTCTTTTTTAAAGTTGTTATTTTGAAAATCTAAAGGTCAAAATGCGCCCTTATTTTAAACACCTTTGTGGCCGGAAGGTTGATTATTTCTTTTATTCCTGTCTGTTGGGAGATATTTTTAAGGTTTTCCTCTATTTCTTTCATGGAGGGTGCAATAAAGGTGAACCAGACGTTATATTTATTATCCCGCTGATAATTATGAGTGACACCCGGATAGCGGTTTACCGACACGGCAAAGCTTTCGATTTTTTTCTCCGGAACCCTTGCCGCACATAACGTACTGACAAATCCTAGCTTTTCAGGAACGAAATTCCCGCCGATTCGGCGTATAATGCCCTTTTTTTTTAGCCGGCCCAGTCGTTTTATCACATCGTTTTCTGAAAAACCGAGATGTTCGGCAATTGCAAGATATGGGCGGGGGGTTATGGGAAAATCGGATTGTACCCGGTTAAGGATCGCTTTATCCATATCATCTATTGGTGGCATGGGTTACTCCTGAAACTTTTCTTTAATCATACGAACATGTACTTTTCGGGTTCGGGGACCGTCAAATTCACAGAAAAATATTCCCTGCCACGTGCCGAGTACCAGTCGGTTATTATCTACGGCAATAAGCTCTGAAGGTCCGACAATTGTCGATTTTATATGGGCCGGTGAGTTCCCTTCAAGATGGCGATATCCGGCTTCCCAGGGTATTATCTTATTTAAAATCATCAGGATATCATCTTTAACGCTCGGATCGGCACTTTCATTAATGGTTACGGCTGCAGTGGTGTGAGGAACATAAAGCATGCAAAGTCCCTGGCCGACATCTGCGGACATGACCATATCCTGAACCTTTGAAGTAATATCTATCAATTCTGTCCGGGTTCTTGATTTAACTGTACAGATCATACCTCCCCTCCACAAAACAAAAAAGTCCTGCGATTAAAGCAGGACTTTTTTGTTAAAAACTGATAAAATTAATTTTAATATTTTTGATTAGACACATCCGGTCGGTTTCGGAAGACCAGCCATCTTACAGGCTCCTTTACCGGGTCCTGACGGAAACAGCTCGTAAATATGTTTCAGTTTGAAACCGGTAACTTTTGAAAGGATACGGACCATGGGGGCAATTCCGTTTTTTTCGTAGTATTCCTGAAGAACTTGGACAACTTTATGGTGCTCGTCAGTCAATTCTTCAATTCCTTCTTGACTTTTTACCCATTGCACCCACTCTGGACAAAAATTTTCATAGGCATCGATAAAGCCATCTTCATCTACGGTAAATGTCTTTCCCATAAAATCAACTGTTGCCATTTAACAAACCTCCTTTATATTTTAATTATTTATATTACCTTTCCGCCTTCTTCTATTTATAATCTAAAAATCTCTATATGATTAATTTGTTAATGTCAATATGAAAAATATAAATATTTTTTGAAAATAATTTGATCTCAAATTTACTGTAATGTATCCTAAATCCTATTAATATGAGATTTGTAATACGGAAAAGGTCGTTAAATAATCGTCGGACGGAAGCAAATGGTAATTTGAATCATGTGTGCTAACCTTGTAAAGCCGAAAATCATAATTATCTGCGGTCCGACGGCTTTGGGTAAAACCTCTACGTCAATTCATCTTGCCGAGGCTTTTAATGGTGAGATTATTGGTGCCGATTCAATGCAAATTTACAGACACATGGATATCGGAACCGCCAAACCGACGACGGATGAGCAGTCGCGCGTTGCTCATCATATGATCGATTTAATTGATCCGGATGAACATTTTGATGCCAGACAGTTCGCGGAAATGGCCGATGAAAAAATCATGAAACTCTATTTCCGCGGCGTTATCCCTTTTGTCGTCGGTGGTACCGGACTTTACATAAAAGCACTTGTGAACGGCTTGTTTAAAGCCGGTCGGGCAGATATCCGTATGCGTGAGCGTTTGCAAGAACAAGCCCGGATTTTTGGCCTGGATTTTCTTCACCAACGGTTACACCGGAATGATCCCGATACGGCAGCGCGAATACATCCCAACGATTCTTACAGGATTATCAGAGCCCTTGAAGTATATGAGTTGACAGGAAAGACTATTACTGAATTTCAACGGGAACACGGGTTTAAAGATAATCGGTTCAGAGCATTAAAAATAGGCCTGCATATAAACCGCGAGGTGCTTTACGATCGTATTAACCACAGGGTAGATGCAATGATCGAGGCCGGCTTTCTTAACGAGGTTAAAGGACTTCTGGGCATGGGATACTCGGAAGACCTGAAATCGATGCAGTCCATCGGTTATCGTCACCTGGTGGATTTTATCAAAGGAAGATGTTCATGGGATGAGGCGATTCGGACATTGAAACGGGATACAAGAAGATATGCAAAACGTCAGCTGACCTGGTTCAAAGCCGACCCGATGATGGTATGGACAGAGCCCGGACAGATAGAAGAAATCCGTGGACTTATAAAAAATTTCTTGCAAGTCGAGTAAAGATATAACAATAATTATACAGCATAGGCGTTTCCTTTTTTGGACGCAGATAAACACAGATGATCAAGATGTTAAATTATAGAATAGTAACATCTCGATAAGTTCTGGTCGTTAGATAATTTTGTTTACACGCCCACTGATAATAAAATGTAACCTGTCTGGAACTCGCATTTAAGTGAGCCTAAAGCAAAAACAGGTGCCGATCTTTTAATAACAATTGGTTGAACGCATTGTCATATGTTTAAAGGACGAATGATCTTATTCGCTGTTTTTTCTTAAGGTTCACTAAATTGCTCAAACAGCCAGACAGGTTACATTTTATCACCAGTAGGCTCCATAG
>JASFLX010000007.1:0-33273 GCA_050117895.1 Desulfobacterales bacterium
GACCGATACTGATGGCCTTTTCACTCATCCATTCGGGTGCGCTCCCGGCTGCGGGCAGGTCGCAAATATCGTTCCCTAAACCGCCGGCTTTAACCACTTCGGTTGCTGCCAGCAGAATGCGGCTGTTGTCCACACAGGACCCCAGATGCAACACCGGCGGAATACCCACCACCTCGCAAACCTCGGCCAGACCCGGTCCGCAGAATACCTGAGCGGTTTCCGGCGTGAGCAGTCCTTCCATGGCGCAGGCGATCCCGTTACAGCCCGTTGTCAAAACAAGCACGTCGTTTTTAATCAGTTCCTTTACCACCGTAATATGGGCTTCATTGTGCCGGGTCCGGGCGTTGTTGCAGCCCACCACACCGGCCACACCCCGGATACGGCCGTTAATGATGTTGTCATTTAAGGTATAATAAGTACCCCGGAAGGTTCCCCCCAGGTGGTACTCGATGGATTCAACACCAAAACCCGCAATCTGGGTGGCTTTATATTGGGGAATCATGACCTCTGATTTTCGGTTCTCAAAGTTGTCGATGGCCATCTTTACGATCTTCTTGGCATCTTCGATGGCATGATGCTCGTCAAACTCAATGTGGATCACATTATCCTGCTCCATCTTGGCAATGGGATGGGTGGTGATCAGCTTGGTATGGAAGCAGGCGGACACATTCGCCAGGTTCTGAAAGATACACTGGATATCCACCACCATGGCGTCGCAGGCGCCGGTGATGATGGCAAGCTCCTGAGACAAAAACGTTGTCGCAGAGGGGATGCCGTGGCGCTGAAGAACCTCATTGGCCGTACAGCAGATCCCGCTGAGCTGAATCCCTTTAGCCCCCTTTGACTTGGCATAATCCACCATTTCCTGGGTCTGTGCCACCGCCACGATGATCTCGGACAGAACCGGCTCATGACCGTGAACGATAAGGTTGACATGATCTTCCTTCATGACCCCGAGGTTGGCTTCGGACTGTAAGGGATAAGGGGTTCCGAAAAGAACGTCCTGGAGATCCGTGGCCAGCATGGAGCCGCCCCAGCCGTCGGCGATAGCCGCCCGGGCACCCTGCTTGATCAGATTTTTATAATCCTGATCAACACCCATATGGGTGCGATGCATGATCTCCACAATCTCCCGATCGATATTTCTGGGAATAACACCGGCCTTCTTCCATTTCTCATACAACGCTTGGGGCGCTCTTTTGACGTACAACAGTTCGCCTTCGGCTTTGCCCCATTCGTTTATCGCCTTTTCCGCCACCTCAAGGGCGATTTCATCAATACTCCGATCAAGCTCCTCGCCGTCCACTTCAACCGTGGTGGCAACATCCAGATGAGGAGCGATCAACAAGAGCTTGTCGATATCTTTTATCTGGTAAGCATCGGATTCTTTCCTGGCGGCAGACAAAAACACCTCGGCAACACAGCGGCCGTGATCCGAATGGGCGGATGCGCCTCCGGCGATCATACGGATAAAATTACGCGCCGCAATGGTATTGGCCGTAGCACCGCACAGGCCTTTTCGGGTGTCCTCTCCTTCGATTCCCGCCTTGGGTAGCGGGAGACGGCACGGCCCCATGGAACAGTTTTTACAGCAGGTGCCCTGAACGCCGATGTTACAGGGTTTCATCTGTACCGCTCTGTCATAAACCGTATCGATTCCCAGTTCCTGAGCCCGGACGATCAGTTCCTGAGTCGCGGGATCAATGGACGCGGCAATCGGATCCGCCAACTTCTTCGGCTTTTTCGCCTTAACTTCTTTTTTTTCTTCTGCCATTAGAGGTTCCTCCTCGTGGTTTTATCTTCTTTTGTGTATTCTGTTCAGCCGACTCAACATCTTACTGGTTTTAGATTTTTGCTCTTTTGCCGCGGTCATGGCAACTTTTTTGGGAGCCGCTTCTTTTTTGGCAAGCCGCTCTTCCCGTTCCTTGGCGCGCTGTTCGCGAACCGCTTCTTCTTCGGCTTCGCGTTTGGCGATGGCGTCGGCTGCGGCTTTGGCCTCGGCTTCGGCCTTGGCTTCGGCGTCTGCTTTGGCTTTGGCCTCGGCATCGGCCTTGGCTTTAGCCTCTGCCTCGGCTTTAGCCTTGGCGTCTGCTTCAGCCTTGGCTTTGGCATCTTCCTCAGCTTTAGCCTTGGCCTCTGCTTCAGCTTTGGCTTTGGCTTCCGCGGCAGCTTTGGCCTTGGCTTCTTCTTCAGCCTTATCTACCTCTTTTACCTCTTCTTTCTTAGGCGCCGCCTTCTTGGCAGGCTTTTTCTTTGGCGCCGCTTTCTTTTCGGCCTTGGGCGGTGCCTTTTTAGCCGGTGCGGCTTTCTTGGGTGCCTCTCCTTCAATGGTCAGGTCCGGTTCCGGTGCCAAAGATGCAAAATCAATGTCAACATCATCAAGCTGTTTGCTTATGGGAGCCACATCCATAGCACTTCCACCGTCTAAGGCCAGGTCGATAAAAGCCTTGGTCAGCCTGACTGCCTCCGGATGCCTCATGATCAGAACATTTGCCCCCGACACCAGGTAGATTACGGCAGTTACGGCTTCCATGAGGATGCCCCGTCTCTCCGGATCACCCAGCACCGGCGCTTCATCAGCGGTCTGTTTGGCTTCTTTACACTTCCATATCTCGTTGGCCAGGTTGTTGATCATGGGAAGCTGCAGCTTGTCATCACCCTGGGTCAACGCCGCCATACCGAGCCGTTCCATTACGGAATAGGTATACTCCAGTCCATAACCCAGACCGCCGGTGGTGGGATCGACGATCATACGATCCAGCGGCATCCCCAGATTTTCAAGCAGAATATTGACCTGCTTGGCAAGGTTAATATCGATGGGCGAGGATGAAATAACCGTATGTCCATACCCCATGGCGGCAGCACCGATTCCCTTATGGTTCTTATCCTCAACAGGCCCTAGCACCAGATTGGCGCCATGAGTTTCTTCCGATATTTTCTTTAAAACTTCCTCATCTTTCTCAAGGTTGCCGGTACCCCATACAACCAGAGGCACGTCAATGGCTTCAAGGACCTTTTTTACGGTTGCGGCAGCTTCATCAGGACTGGCATCATTCGCATTCGGATCGGTGCTAATTAACTGTAAAACGATCATCTCGGCACCAAACTCATCAACGCATTTTTTGGCCCAGGCCGCCGGATCCGAAAGAACATCCTTGAAATGGCTGAGCGCGGCGTCCGGCCACTCATCCGGCTCTATATCCCACACTTCCATAGCGATTACCGGTTTGTGGGGCATGTCTCCTTCAAAAGTATAAAAAGGATAGCACGTCTCACCACCGACGGTAACGGCATTGTCGCCTTTGCCAAGGGTAATCTCCTTTATTGCGCCGGTATAAGACTCTTTATATATTTCTAAGCCCAATGTTCCCTCCTTTATACGATAAAAATTTAATGATTAAAAATTATTACGTTTCAACTCTTATCGACGGGTCCCACAGGAGCAGCAAAATAAAAAACCTCAGGACACCGATAAAAAATCAACCCCCTCCTTTCTTAATATGAATTTTGTTAAAAAATTATCTACATCGGTAGATTTGCAGCCATAGATCAAAAGGTTTCACAAACAGATTTATCAACAAACAAAAGCTGAAATTTTTAAAGTGAAATTAGACTGTTATAATATTATATATGAAAAAAAATTGACTTAAAAACTTGACAAATAATGTTACTTATATTGAGATTGTTTTTTTGTCAATAGATGAGTTAAAATTATAAAATTTAATATGATTCGATTTCATTAAACATACAGGTCAATTCAACTATTTCGCCGTCATAAACCGTACGGGATTTATAAGGTAAGCTTTTAAAAAGCTTTATCATACCCTGGTTTCTTGGCATGGTGTAAGCAACCAGACCCGAAATTCCATTTTCACGGGCAGCTTCACACAGTTTTTGCATCAAGATTTTTCCCAGTCCTTTTCCCTGCCAGTCTCTACTCACGGAAAAGGCAACTTCCGCCATGTTCTTGGCCGGGTCCAGCAGATATTCTCCAACGGCCACGACCTTTCCAAAACCAAATTCTCCGACAACCGCGAGAAGTGTTAAATTTTTGATATAGTCGATCTGGAACATTCTCTCCACATCGTCGCGAACAAATCGGGTCCTGGCCTGAAAAAATCTGGAATATATGTCATCTTTATCCTGATTGTAAAAGTGTTCCTGGATTCTTCTCTCATCCACCGGTTTTGCCGGCCTTATGGTGATCAAATCACCACCGATCTCCCGTGTTTCTTCCAGTTTGATGGGATATATGCCATAAGCCGATTCAGACAGTGTCCGTTCGGCGCCGAGCAAATCCATTTTTTTGGCCTCGAACAAGAGCTCATCACGAAAATCAGGATGGGCAATGCTGATCATGGCCATAGCTCGTTCCTGCAGGCTCTTTCCAAATAGGTTTACCGCTCCATATTCGGTAACTACGTATTGAACATCACCCCTTGGAACGACAACTGCAGTATCACTTAACATCGGAACAATCCGGCTTTTTTTAGCATCCATGAGCGTTGAGGTGAACATGAGTATAGACTTTCCCCCTTTAGATCGGGACGCTCCCCTGATAAAGTCGAGCATACCGGTTACGCCGGAAAAATAGTTGTAAGAGAGTGCATCCGCAGCAACCTGGCCGGTAAGATCCATGGCCATGGGCACGTTCATGCAAATCATTTTGTTGTGGCGGGAAATAATACCCGGGTCATTGACATAGTCTGAAGGATGAAATTCAATGGACGGATTATCATCAAGATATTCATAAAGATTTTTTGTTCCGATGGCACTGCTCGCAATTATTTTGCCTTCGTTAAATCCTTTTTTCCGGTTGGTAATCACCCCCATTGAAACCAGGCGCATGATATCGGTGGTCAGATATTGGGTGTGAACCCCTAGATCATTTTTATCGGAAAATGCCAGAAGGATGGCCTGTGGGGTTGCCCCCGGACTGATCTGGATGGTCGAACCGTCGTCAACAAGCCTTGCAATCAGCCGGCCGATAACATTGGCGGTCTCTAATTCCGGCAGCTCGCCAACTGTAAGAAGCTCCTCTTCATGTTCAACAATCACGTCCACATCGTTTACGTGAATAAAGCTTCTGCCCAGCACACGGGGCATGCTGGAATTTACCTGGGCGATGACAAGGTCGGCGGACGTGGCTGCAGCCATAGTGATATCCACCGAAATACCAAGGCTCATCCATCCGAAATCATCCGGTTCGGATACCTGAACAAGGGCCACATGTATGGGCAAACGCCGGGTCTCAAAAAGCTGAGGCACTGCCGAAAGGTTCATGGGCGTGATAAAGCGCTTGTTTCTCGCAAGGCTTTTTGGCTTGGCGGAACCCAAGTAAAATGACCGGATATTAAAGCTTTGGTCTTTTGTTTTATCTGCGATCAGCGTTAGCGGGGTGCTTTCAAGGCTGAGCAAACGGACAATTTCAATGTCCGTAAACGTGTCCGATGCTTGGGCAAGTTTCCTGACCAGATATTGAGGTTCTCCACACGACGAACCGATAAAAACCCTTTGCCCCGGTTTAATCATGCGGATGGCTTTTTCCCCGGAGCGCCTCTTTTCAACATAATTATCGGCCCAATAGCTTGCCGTGGCCATTTGATCCCTCATTGATCAGAACTTGAGACCTTTGCAAAACGTCCCCTTTTGCCCAATTCCGGCGTCAGGCTCAAATTTTAATCCTCAAAATACTAAATGTATTCCTGTGGTTAAAATCTTCGCCTTCCTTGACCTTGAACAAAATTGAACATTTTTCAAAGGTCTCAACTTAGGGGTTTGGCCCCAATATTCTCTCCGAGCCGCAGGCACTGCGAGCCGGAGGCCAAAATTCCGTTTTTCCGTGCCCGTGGCATAAGCCGGTTGCCATAAGAAGGCTTGTAATTTTAATAGGTTGCACAAATTCCAAGACGTTTAATTATGAATCAACCACTTAACCGGTTTCTATTACCTTATTTATTTGTAATTATCAAGAGGTTAAAAGTTTTTGTTCGGGGTAAACGCTTTTGAATTCGGCACAGCGTAGCGACGGCGTGTTTCTCTTGGAAACCGACTGACTGTTTGAAGGGCTTTAGCACGCGTTAGCCCATGGCGTATGGGCCGCCTGCCACTGAGATGTACGAGCAGGTAGGCGAAGCGGGCAGGGTTTGCCAGGGGGCAGGTTGTTCTATTACTTATGATGATAATAAAACTGGAAAAATGCTACCAACTTTTAATGTTGCTCACCGGCAGTGTAATCCCGCATGAAATGATCCAGCTGTGATATTTGACTTGGGTCCAGGTCATTAAATTGAATACCAACTTTCCGTATTGCAAAGGTGCTGAAGGGGAGTTTATTATCTATATGGAAATCCGAGATCTTTTTAGACGGTATATCTTTTAAAAAAAAACCTCGACCGCTTATAAATATATCAACCTTAAACGATTCGTGCATTTCCTCACCATTAACAATGTAATTGAAGGCGAGCCCCCCTCTGCTGATATTTTTAATTTGACCCAGTTTAGAGGAATTATTCTTGAGCAAAGCATATACACCCTCATGGACCACAAATCGTTTATGCTCCCTTCGCTCAACTTTCTTTTCTATGTTTATCATGGCGCATCCTTTATGTAAATTGCCTATAGCTCTTTGTTCGATATTTTGCAATTTAAAAATTAATTAGTCTAAAACTTAGTTAGTGTCCATCCAGAAACGTCATCTTTCGGCCCCCGGCGGCGTTCTCGCTCATTTTCAATCCTCGACATAGCGCGCTATGCCTGTCGGAGATCCCGTGATGTTTTCGGGGCGGTTGAAAACTCGCTCGGGCCTTTCCGGAAACCAAAATCTACCATTTCTGGATAGACACTAGTTAAAAAAACTAAGAGCATTGAATTGATATACACCATAGGTATATATTGTATGTCAAGAAAAAAATAGCACAACATATGGGAATTAAATCCGGTTGGGTGGGTATTCACCAAACAGTGAAATAATCCGGTCCAAGGAACAGGATTTTAATATAAATAAAAATTAGGGCTTGGGAAAAAATGAAAAATATGCGAAAAACGTCAATATTTTGTTGAAATTCATTTTTTTGACGCTAAAAATGTTCTTTCAAGGCCTGCGGCGGGTAAATTTATTGTTCTTTTTAAATTTATCTAATCAAAATCATAGAACAAATCATCCATGAATAAAAAGAAAATCCAGATTGTAAAATTGGCTTAAATATTGCATAGTGTCGTTTTTAAAATAATGCATTACAAGTAGTTAGACCTCGTAATTTTTTCCGAGAAATGCTGAAAACGGATATTAATACTTTGCTGTTACCAGTAACGAATTTCAAAAGGAGCGATTAATGGAAAAATGTCAATTCTGCGGTTCCGTGCACAATGTCGGATTTATTTCAACCCGTTTTGCGGGGACAGACGGTGTTTCCCTGGAAACAGCAAAATGGGCGACTGTTTTTCAACGGCAAGGATTTCAATGTTTCTTTTTTGCGGGGGAGCTTGATCTTCCACCCGATCGTTGCTACCTGGCAGAAGAAGCTCATTTTTCACATCCCGATATTAAAGATATTTACAATAACTGCTTTGGGGTTCATCAACGCAGCCGGCACGTTACTCAAAAAATTATGGCACTTAAAAGAAAATTAAAAGATGAACTTTACAAATTCATCGAAAAATTTGCCATTGACCTTTTTGTTCCGGAAAATTCGCTGACAATTCCGTTGAATATTCCTCTAGGCCTTGCTATTACTGAGGTAATATCAGAAACCGGGATACCCACAATAGCGCACCATCACGATTTTTTCTGGGAACGCCAGCAGTTTTTGACAAATGCGGTATGGGAATACCTGAATATGGCATTTCCTCCCCACCTGCCGTCCATACGGCACGTGACCATAAACTCTTCCGGCGATAATCAATTAAGCCTCAGAACCGGCATCTCGGCAGCTATTATTCCGAATGTCATGGACTTTGAAAACCCCCCTCCCCCTCTTGATGATTATGCAAAAGACGTTCGACAATCCCTTGGCGTTGAAGATGATGAGCTTTTTATCCTCCAGCCGACCCGTGTCGTGAAGCGCAAAGGAATCGAACATGCAATAGAATTAGTCCACAGGCTGGGTAAAAAGGCAAAGCTCATTATTTCCCATGCTTCCGGAGATGAAGGATACGATTATGAACAAAGAGTTATGGAATATTCGAACCTTATGAAAGTCAGCACTGTTTTTGTGTCAGACATAATTAACGAACACAGAGGAATGACCAAAACCGGAAAGAAAATTTACACGCTGGATGACATTTATCCACATGCCGACCTTGTCACGTATCCGTCCACTTTTGAGGGGTTTGGAAATGCCTTTCTCGAAGCCGTATACTTTCGCAAACCCATAGTGGTAAACAAATATTCAATTTATACATTTGACATCGAGCCCAAAGGGTTTCTTGCCGTAGAAATCGATGGCTATGTTACAGAGGATGCCGTTCGAAAGGCAAGAGAGGTTCTTGAAAACCAGGAACTTCGTCAAAAAATGGTCGAGACAAATTACGAAATTGCTACACGCAATTATTCTTTTTCGGTTCTACAGCAAAGGCTTAAAAATCTCATATATGACAGTATTGCCTGCAATCCGGAAAATATGAGATAATGGCTTGTATGGTACTTGCCCAAAATAAGCTTAAATACGGTTTGAAAATCGGTATAATAAAGGGACGGAGCGGATTTGTATGGATGCTCAAAATCCTGGTACCCATATCTTTTCTCACCGCGATTATTGAGTTCAGCGGCTTTATAGATAAAATAGATTTCCTCTTAAAGCCCGGTATGAATCTGCTGAATCTTCCCCCTATGGCAGCCCTTCCCCTAATTGTCGGAATGCTTACCGGAATTTACGGTGGAATAGCCTCCATGATCGTCCTCCCCCTTTCCGAGAATGAGATGACGCTCATCGCTATTTTTCTTCTCATCTCACACAATCTCATCCAGGAGGGAATGATTCAGGGCAAATCCGGTCTGAACCCGGTTAAAGCCACTCTTTTTCGTCTCACCGCCTCTATTGTAACGGTATACATTGTTTCTTTATTTCTCGGATCCGAACCCATATTTCTGACAAAAAAAGCGCATCCGTTTCCACAGACCCGTCATTTATCATAATGCTGAAAACCTGGTTTATGGCGACCGTATATCTCAGTATAAAGATATTCCCTATTATTATGGTTTTAATGATCCTTCTTGAAATGATGAAGGTTTTTAATTTGATTCATCATACAGTTAATAGGAATCAATCATTCCATGGTTGAAGACCCGGCCCTGTTTTTATCTCTGGGACTCAGTGCATTTTGGCTCTGGACACCCAGAGTTATTACGGCAGTCATTGCCGTGCATCTATTTGACTTATACTACAAAATTAAGCTATATATAATACCCGATGCTGTCTCTAGTGATTAAGAATAAACGTGTCTATTTAGATGGGTTCGCAACAAGGTCTGAATTGCTGTTGATAATGAAAAATTCCGGTTAACGATCAGGAGTGCAATTTTACATGGCCCAAATATATCCAATTGGCGGTGGAAAGGGAGGTGTTGGAAAAACCTTTATCACAGCCAGTCTTGGAGCACTGCTGGCCAAGTCTGGCAAAAAAGTCGTACTGATCGATTTGGACCTTGGCGGTTCAAACCTTCACACCGTGCTGGGAATTAACGACCAGCAAGGAGGAATAAATAGATTTTTAGATAAAACAGTGAAAAATCTTGAGAACACGGCTGTTCCCACCGTTATACAGAATCTATTTTTTATAAGCTCTTCCCTGTGTTCCATGGAAATTGCGAATTTGTTTCACGCGCATAAACTAAAAATAATAAACGCGATACAAAAGCTTGCTTTCGATTACATTCTGCTCGACCTTGGGACCGGTACAAATTTTAACACTCTGGATTTTTTCTTAACCTCGAATCAGGGAATTTTTATATGTACACCAGAACCCACAGCAATCGAAAATTCCTTTCGATTTATTAAGGCTGTCTACTTAAGAAAATTGAAACATATTGTTAAACAGCACTCCTTTCACTCTGCGGTAAAAAAAGCGGTTATCCACCCGAATCACGAAGCCATTACATCGCCTGATATCATAGAAATTGTGCTAAAACATGACCCTGACCGTGAAATGTTTTTAAGAAACAGTTTAAGCAAATTTAAATTCAAGTTTATCTTAAATCAGTTTCGCAAAAATTTAGATGCAACCATTGGAGATAAAATTGAAGACTTATGCAACAGGCATTTTTATTCTAATTTTCAGTTTCTTGGAAATGTCGGTTATGATGTGAGAATTCATGATTCAGTTCTTTCAAAAAAAGTTTTTATCCATAAATACCCTTATGCACCACCTGCAATCGATATAAAAAAAATTACGGAAAAGATCATCAACACAAGACCATTTATACCCGTTACCGGTGAAATATCATGAAAAACTTCGAGGGACTAAATTATTACGAAATTTTAAAAATTCCGGCAAATTCCACCTCCTTTGAAATTAAGCGTGCTTACCAAGAAGCGCTGTCAATTTATAACGAGGATTCCCTGGTTACCTATTCTTTGTTTTCAAATGAAGAAAGAGGCAACCTTCTTAACACGGTTAAGGAGGCTTATTCAACGCTGATAGATGAAAACAAAAGGGCTGCATATGATACTATTCTCCTAGATTCCGGTCAAATTGAAATGTCAATAACATCCATTCAAAATCAAAAAACGCCGCCCCATGCTCATACAAGCAATATGACAGACAGTGATACTGTTGAAGAAAGGGTCAGAAAGAAATCGAGAAAAAAGGAAGTCGAAACCCTCTCCAACGAAATCCTTTCTAGAGATTTGATTTCAGGTGATGATTTAAAAAAGATGAGAGAAGCAGCAGGGATCGAATTATCTGAAATTAATGCCGTTACTAAAATCACTGTTACTGTTTTAAAGTCCATGGAAGAAAATCGGATCGAGAGTCTTCCTCCCAAACTTTATTTAAAAAATTTTTTAAGACACTATGCGGAAATGCTTCAAATAGATCCAAAGAAAATCATTGACGGTTATTTGAAACATATCTCTCTCACTCAAAAAAAATGATACCTGCCTACATGCCTGCGGTGTAATTCGGACCGACGATCAAAAGATTGTTAGATATGGTCGACTGAATTTTTTCCATTTTGCTCCCAAAAACAAAAGTTTTTAAAAGATGGTGACCATATGCGCCCAAGACAACAAGGGCGTTATGAGGCACGTCATAAAGGTTTTCTTCAATCGTCTTGTTTTTTAAAAAATGCCATGTGTTGACATAACGGCTCATTTCCGTTTCTATATTTTCGTCCGTGATAAGCTTTTCATATGATTCCTGTGATTTGTTTTCTAACAGGGTAAAAACGTCAAGACGCATGCCGGAAATTCTGCATAACCGAAATCCCAGTTTTAAGGCTTTGAACGCATTGACCGAACCGCCGAAAAACACGGCAATACTTTCCCATTCTTTATACACCGGGCTGGTGACAAGAACCGGAAATTGTGCGGACTTAACGATGCGTCTGACCCGTGGCCCGATGTAACCCAGGCCGATTTTTGAAGACAGGTCGCTGATGCTGCGAGGGCAGCTCATGTAGTCGAAATTCGTATGGATATCCGGCAGGGTAGAGGCGGTATAATGTTTTGGATCAAAAAACCTGGGTTCTATACCTGCTTGTTCCAAGAGTGCGGTCGCGTGTTCTACGGCCGTGTCCGGGGACATCATGTACGAATCGTCAAGGTCAATCTGAACCACATCGTTTTCAAAATACATTAAAAATTTAGTCGACTTGGGAATATAAATCACCGGAGTGACGTTTACCTGCTTGGAAAAATAGATCGATTGGAGCAGCGTTTCCCTGCCCAGAGGACTGTTTCGAAAAATATGGAGTAGTTGGTGATTCATTTGGCTCTCCTTTGTATAATCTTCTTTGGGTATAAATCAAGGCCGTTGGTAAACGCTGATCCTTGTCTATCGACAAACCGTGGCTCCGAAGCTCTTTTTTTAGGTGTCAGGTTTCAGGTGTCAGGGCCGAGAAACTTGAAGAGCTGACACCTGACACCTGAAAACCAAATAGCCGTGGCAATCTCAGCAAACAACAGTCTTGATTTACACCTATCTTTTTTTATCAAATTGACTGGCTCGTCTGAACCATAAGCTCTTTACGATATTGATCCAGCAGATTTCCTTTTGAAATCAGACCGATGAACCTGTTGTTGACAACAACCGGCATGGAAAAAAGACGATTCGCATCCATTTTGCGAATAACATCGGCTAAATCGTCGTCAGGATCGACCACTTCAACCCGGGTGTTCATGATCTGACCTAAAAATACCGTATCATACATAACCGGATTAAAGAGATACTGCCGAATATCGTCCAAATGAATGATTCCCAAAAAATGACCGGTCTCTTCATCTTCCACCGGGAAATAATTTCGATGAGATTTTTTGATGATGTTGACAAAATCGCGCAGCAGCATGTTTTGTGTGACGGCAATGCAGTCCTTTTCTATTATTTCTGAAACATTAAGATCGGACAACACCCGTGCATCGGTACCGGGTCTTAACAGGTGTCCATAGTCCACAAGTTCTTTCATATAATAAGCCGCCGGTTCAATGTAATGGCAAACACTTGTGGTAATAGCAGATACAATAATCAGCGGCAGGATAACTTCATATCCTCCGGTAATCTCAACAATAAGAAAGATTCCGGTAAGCGGTGCCTGTAGCATCCCGCTGATAAGACCCGCCATTCCCAGCAAAGCAAAGCATCCCTGATTTACCCATGTTACAGAAGGCCATAATAAAGCAAGGCCATGGTGATACGTCAATCCCGCAAGACATCCGATGACCAGACAGGGCGCAAATATTCCGCCGGACCCCCCCCAACCCAGGGTTAAAGCCGTGGCAACAATCTTTGCGATGGTAGCCAGCCCCACAATCACAAGTCCCTTTGAAAAGGCACCTTCGATCGTGGTTTGAACCACATGGTAGCCTTTCCCCAGAACCTCCGGAAGGAACAGACCGATCAGACCGACTGCGCAACCGCCTATGGCTGCCCGTATCCATAAGGGGGCCGGCAATTTCTTTGCTGTTTTATCCATGGATCTAAGCAATCGGGTGAGCAGAATAGAAGCCGCAGCCGTCACTACGGCCAATCCAACGCAGGCAAGAATGTCCATATGGTGAATATGGAACAAGCGGTGGCTGAAAGGAATCTGGTTTCCCTGAAGGATGCGGCTGATTTCACAACCCGCGACCGATGCAATGGCAATGGGAACAATATTTACGGATTTCCATTCGCCGATGATCACTTCAATGGCAAATACCATGCCGGCAATGGGTGCATTGAAGATGGAAGATATTGCGCCGGCCGCTCCACAACCGACAAGAGTTACTCGCTGGCGGTCATTTAAGGAAAAATATTTTGCGATATTGGACCCGATCGCCGCACCGCTGATAACAACCGGGGCTTCGGGACCTGCCGAGCCTCCGCTGCCGATGGTCAGCGCGCTGGAAATGATCCTGGAAAAGCTTGAGCGGAACCTGAGCAAGCCGCCGTAACGCGATACACTGTAAATGACTTCCGGTACACCGTGTCCGGCCCCTTCTTTAACGATTTTTTCCAGAAACAGGGAAGAGAGCGCAGCACCGATAGCCGGCAGCACAAAAACCCACCAGTAATGCCGCAAATGATGAAACCAATTGAACATGGCCATCAGTGCTCGGTTAAGAATCACGGATGCCACACCGCTACAGATGCCGACAATAATAGCCACCAAAATGAGTAACAGACGATCGTCTAAACGAAAAATGGTCCAGTTTGAAGGGTAGCGCCATGATTGAAAAATGCGCATATCGCCAATACCTAAGTCTCTGCTCTATCGAGTTGTTTTTCAAAATCAGCTATTTTTGCAAAAAACGATGCTTCATCAGGGGATGCTTTTAAAAATTCCACAAATGAATTATCGCGGACACAAAAAGAAAACCGTGAAAGAAGATGAAGATGCATTTTAATAGACTGGCTTAAAAGAATAAACATCACAAACACCGGCCGGTCATCCACTGCGCCAAAGTCTATGGGTTTTTCAAGAAAGCATGTGCTTATTACCGGGCTTTTCAAAGCATCCGACAGCGGATCGCGGGGATGAGGAATGGCGACCCCTTTGCCGATACCGGTTGATGTAAGGCGTTCTCTTTCAAGCAGGAGTTGATATAGTTCTTTTTTTGAGGTTTTGGATAAAACAGGCATATTTCCAACGGCGGATTTCAAAGCCGTTTCCACGTCATCTCCTTTAATATCATACAATACACCCCCACGCTTCATGGCGGACAGGAGATTCTCGAGTTCTTCTTCATATCCCCGTGATTTTACTTTTTCAGGTATTAAAAACGGCAGTCTATACATTGCCGCCCATTTTTTCAGAGTAGATTCTCTAAATATATAGCCGTTGCTTGTTTTTTGTATGGGTATTCTTCCCTGGCGTATCCAGCGTTCTATGGTACTTACATGAAGATTAAGGCACTGGGCAACCTCATGTATTGTCATTTTCATACAGGTATCACGGATTTAAAGATTTAAATTTACATTCCTTGATTTTGCCAAATTTTTGATAATAACTTTAATAGGTTTTCAAATCAAGAAGTTTATTCGGGTGTTTTTTTGGATTCCCCCGATTGAGATTTATTTACTATAGTAATGTCCCTTTTCGGATAGGGTATTTCAATCCCGTTTTTATCAAAAACCTCCTTGACTTTGTCGGTTATACCGGAAATCGTATGTATACGCTTTCGTGCATCATCAATCCACACCCGCAACTGAAGATCTACCGAAGATTCTCCGAAATTTTTCACAACCACTTTCGGCGGGGGTTCCTTTGAAATCCAGGCCAGAGATCCTGCAACACCAATGATTAAATCCTTTGCTTTCTCGATATCCGCATCATATGAGACCCCGATATTAATTCGGACTCTGATCTTTGTTGAAATAATCGTGTAATTTACGATATCCCGTTTCATTATCTCATTGTTGGGGATGATAATGACAATATTGTCGGTCGTCTTGATCTTGGTCGCACGCAGGCCGATATCGATGACATCTCCCCAGGTGGCACTTCCGGCAGGAGCACTCCACACCTCGATACGGTCACCGATTTCAAATGGCCGATCGATAATAAGCAACACCCCGGCGATAAGGTTGGACAATGTATCCTTGGCCGCAAAGCCGATGGCAATACCGGCCACGCCCGCGCCGGCAATAAAGGGCATAACATTGATTCCCAGAATATCGAGGGCGAGAATAGCGGCGGTGGCATAAATAATTGCACCTGAAAATTTATTGAGAAGATCGAAAATTATATCATCGACTTTGGTTTTTGTTTTTTCTGCTAAATTTTTCTCAAGGACCTCCAGTACGATTAACAGACTATCTTTTGCAGGAGTCGCCAGGAGTATAATCATGAATGCCTGAAAGATTTTTTCCAAAAAAATGATATTGAAAAGTCTGATGAGATAGGTTCCGGTCACAAGCACCAGGCCGTAAAGAAGCGCTTTACGGATAACACTGAAAATTTTAATATTGATTTTTATAAATTCGGTCTTTTTGGTTTTTTTCTCAAAAGAGACAAGGACGCGTTTTATAACAAACCAAATACAATATGCGCCTACAACCGTAGCCAGAGCTTTAAACAGGATATGTAAATACGTGGAATGAATACCGAGTGTTGCCGATAAATGATCCAAAAAAGAAAACAGATTTTTCATAGGCACCTTATATTAGTGGTATTGTAAAAAGTCAAGAAAACGCCTTTTCACCAATTCAAAAGTTAGTTCGCTTCGCTCACAATTGGAATGTTGGAATATTGGAACACTGGAATATTGGGCTTTGGGCCTCCGGCTCGGAGAGTCTACTGCTCAAAGAAAAAATGGAAAGTTGGGTTATTGTAAAATTCCTCTTGACAGGAATTAAATAGAGGAATGTCATCTTCTTTAAATCATCATTCCAATATTCCATCATTCCATTATTCCATGTCCGAGTTAAAAATATAAGCCTAAAAAATGTATTTATTTTCAATAAATTATAGAATTCCCGAGACGTTAATTATTACACTTTTTATTTAACCGTCAAGAGTCCTTTTCCAAGAACGGGTGAAGCGTCAGGATCAAAAAAAATTCAACCCACGGTAAGATAAGGAAGCATTTTGGAACCACTGAACGGGTCAGGATCAAAGAAAAGTTCAACCGGCGGCACGTCGGATACGTACCACCGTCTGTTAGAGATGGGTTAATTCAATTGAGATTTTATGTTGCAACAGATACCAGGCCCGCTTTTACAAATTCACGATTCAACCGGGCAATGTTGGATATGGAAATTTCCTTGGGGCATTCCGCTTCACATTCCCGTTCATTGCTGCAGTTGCCGAAACACAGCTCGTCCATTTTATTGACCATAGAAAGGGCGCGACGGGCCGCTTCGGGTTTTCCCTGGGGCAGCAGCGCCAGCTGAGAAATCTTGGCACTGGTAAACAGCATGGCCGATGCATTGGGACACGCGGCAACACACGCGCCGCATCCGATACAGGCCGCCGCATCCATGGCCAGCTCCGCGATTTCCTGGGGGATAGGGATGCTGTTGGCATCCGGTGCGCCTCCGGTATTTACCGAAATATATCCCCCGGCAATAATAATTTGATCAAAGGCGCCCCGATCCACCACAAGATCCTTTACAATGGGAAACGCTTTGGCACGCCACGGCTCGATCACAAGGGTATCTCCGTTTGAAAAATGCCTCATGTGAAGCTGGCAAAGGGTGGTCCCTTTTTCCGGGCCGTGGCAACGACCGTTGATCACGGCGCCGCACATGCCGCAGATCCCTTCCCGGCAGTCATGATCGAAGGCAATGGGATCTTTGCCCTCTAAAGTGAGCTGTTCGTTGACCACGTCGATCATCTCTAAAAAGGACATATCCGTGGAAATATCCGTGGCCTCATAGGTTTCAAAACCGCCGGTGACATGGGCCCCCTTCTGTCTCCAGACTTTTAAGGTGATATTAATGTGTTCGGTCACTTGTAACTCCTTTGCGTCAATTCCACGTTTTCAAACTCCAGCGGTTCCTTATGGCGTTCGGGTTCCGTGTCATCCCCTTTATATTCCCATGCGGCCGCGTGACAGAAATTCTCGTCATCCCGCAGGGCCTCATGCTCTTCGGTCTGAAAGGCTTCGTTGAAATGACCACCGCAGGATTCCCTGCGTTCAAAGGCATCCATCACTAAAAGTTCCGCAAACTCGAGAAAATCCGCCACCCGCCCGGCCCGCTCCAGGCTCTGGTTAAAGTCCTGTGACGAACCCGGCACCACCGCGTTGTTCCAGAATTCTTCTCGAAGTTCCTGAATCATGGTCCGGGCTTTCAACAAACCTTCATCGTTCCGGGACATGCCGCAGTATTCCCAGAGAATGTGACCCAGCTCACGGTGAAAATCATCCACGGTCCGTTTTCCGTTGATGGAAAGAAGCTTTCGGGTCCGTTCGGTCACATAACGGGTGGCTTGGGTAAATGCCGGATGATCGGTGGTAACTTCCGGCAGACCGGTTCCCGCCAGGTACCCGCCGATGGTGTATGGAATAATGAAATAACCGTCCGCCAGACCCTGCATCAGGGCACTGGCCCCCAGACGGTTGGCCCCGTGGTCCGAAAAATTGGCTTCCCCCATGACAAACAGTCCCTCAAGCGTGCTCATCAGGTTGTAATCCACCCACAGACCGCCCATCACATAATGAGATGCCGGGTAAATCATCATGGGTTCTTCGTAAGGGTTGGACGCGGTGATTTTTTCGTACATCTGGAACAAATTGCCGTATTTTTGCTCGATCACCCCTTGGCCGTCCCGCCGGATGGCATCGGCAAAATCCAGGAATACCGCAAAACCGGTTTCCCCAACGCCTTTGCCCATATCACACTGGGCCTTGGCATTGCGCGACGCCACATCCCGGGGCACCAGGTTGCCGAAGCTCGGATATTTTTCTTCCAAGTAATAATCCCTTTCGGATTCGGGAATCCGGTTGGGCGGCCGCTGATCTCCGGGGGTCTTGGGCACCCAAACCCGACCGTCGTTTCGCAAGCTTTCACTCATCAAGGTCAGTTTGGACTGATAAGTTCCGTGAACCGGAATACAGGTGGGATGAATCTGAGTGTAACAGGGATTGGCAAAAAACGCCCCTTTTTTATAGGCCCTGAAGGTGGCGCTCACATTGGATGCCATGGCATTGGTGGAAAGGTAATACACATTAGCATACCCCCCCGTACACAAAACCACGGCATCGGCTTCATGGCTCTCCATGTCTCCGGTGACAAGATTTCTCACCACAATGCCCCGGGCCTGTCCGTTGATCACCACCACGTCCAGCATTTCCCGGCGCGGGAACATAGACACCTGGCCCGCCGCTACCTGGCGCATCAACGAACTGTAAGCGCCTAAAAGAAGCTGCTGGCCGGTCTGGCCCCGAGCGTAAAATGTCCGGGACACCTGGGCGCCTCCGAAGCTGCGGTTGGCCAGAAGGCCGCCGTATTCACGGGCAAAGGGAATACCCTGGGCCACGCAATGGTCGATAATATGGTTGCTCACCTGGGCCAAACGATAAACATTGGCTTCTCTGGCCCTGAAATCACCCCCTTTGACGGTGTCGTAAAACAGACGCCAGATACTGTCACCGTCATTCTGGTAGTTTTTGGCCGCGTTGATCCCCCCCTGAGCCGCAATGCTGTGCGCACGCCGGGGGCTGTCCTGAATGCAGAAATTTTTGACGTAATAGCCCAGTTCCCCAAGGGATGCCGCCGCAGATCCCCCCGCAAGACCCGTGCCCACCACTATGATGGTAAATTTCCTTTTATTGGCAGGATTGACAAGCTTGAGTTCAAAACGGTGCCGGTCCCATTTTTCCGCAAGGGGACCGGAAGGTATTTTTGCATCAAGGTGCATATTTAAGCTCCTTATCGTAACAGGTAAACATAAACCGGAATGAAACCAAAACCCATCCCGATCACCACGCTAAAAACAATGCTCAACCCCCGGAGAAAGGGCGTATACTTGGGATGATCCGCCCCAAGGGTCTGGAACGCACTCCAGAGTCCATGGCTCACATGAATCGCTGCAATGATCACCGCAACCGTATAAATGAATATATATACCGGGTTTGAAAATGCTTGGGACAACAGTTGAAACGTGGTGGTGTTGGTTTTATCCACAAAATGAAAATTTATCAGATGAAAAATAACAAACAAAAGCAAAATAAAACCCGTGTACGGCATGGTGGCCGACCCCAGGGTCCGTCCGCCCGCACGTTTGTTCACCGCATATCTCACCGGCCGGGCTTTATAGTTCTGATAAAAAAGAAGCATGCCCGTCAGAACATGGATCACGGCAAAAAGTAAAAGCCCGACTTCCGCCAGGGTGACCAGAGGTCCCAATGAATGAAGATGTTCCACATACGAGTTAAATAAATCTTTACCCCCGTATAGGGTCAGGTTGCCGGCCAGATGGATGGTCAGAAAACAGCAAAACCCCAAACCGGTAACCGCCATCATTAGCTTTTTCCCAACGGAAGTCCCAAGTGGGTTATTAAGCCAGGTCATCTCTCCCTCCAATACTTTGAATTTGTTATTATTAATTAACGTTTCGGAAATTCTTCAACTTTATAAAATCACACGTCTTTTAATGGCGACCTGTTTATGCCATCGGAATGGAATATTGGAATACTGGAATGCTGGCCTACGGATCATAGTGCCTACGGTTCGGAGAGCATATCGGGGGTAATCGCGGAAACAACCTGTTAAAATTGTAAAAAACTCCTTTAAATTCATCATTCCATTACTTCATTATTCCCTCCGGGGCAAAAAGCCTATGGCCCGGAGGCCATTTGGGTCTGCCCGCTTTTGCCTTGCAATGGCAGGCGGGGTCAAGCTCCCAAGCTCCGATGAATTTTCAATTCAAATTCATCAAATAAAAAAAAAATCTTTATTCCTTTTTATCGGGGCTGTCAACATAATTCTCCAGCCACCATGCATCATATTCGGTGTGCATAATACTGTCTGCGAGGGTTCGACCGGTTTTGGTTTGCAGACGCTGTAACGCAAAGGGCAACCACTTTTTAGGAGGTTCGTAGCCGATGTCCGAAAGTGATTTTAAGTCAAGGATGAGTGCAAGTTGGTCCGCATCATGTGCAAGTTTGGCCTCTATTGACCGGCATGCATTAAATTCCTCTATTAAACCGGCAAGTTTTGTACCAAACGGTAAGTTTTTTGTAATATGTTTAACGGCCTTATTCTCATCTGCAGCGACGTACTTTTTCTGAACGTAGTTAAGATCACCGGTTTTGGCCTCCGGGAGGTCGTGTACCAGGGCCATGGCGATCAGTCTGAAAGCGTCAACATCCGGTTCTAATTGAGACATGACAAACGCGATGAATGAAACCGAAAATGAATGCTCGGCCACAGATTCCTTTCCAGCCCCAAGAAAATGGTAACCTGATCTGGGAATATCTTTTAAAATTTTTGCTTTGAACAAAAGATTTGCAATGTTTTTCATAATACCTCCCTATCTCATACAATCGATCACCTTCAATCCAGATATTTATCATCCATTTTTTATTTCTATTTACAATCTATAGTATAAAGCAATAGAAAAATTAATGATAACTTTGTGGACAAACCAAACTTCTTGACACCCTAAACCGGTTCATATAGTTAAAAAAATTAGATCATCCTGCTATGGCGGAAGAATGCTGGAAAATTGGGTTATCGTAAAATTCCTCTTGACAGAGAATTAAATAGATTAATAACATCCTTTTTATCCCGCTTCCAGCGGGGAAATATGCCATCATTCCATTATTCCATTATTTTTACCCCGCCTGCCCTGCTGTGCCCTTTGAAATTTGCAATAGCAACAACGAAGCACTTTTCACCGGGGTAGGTCCCCGTGGAAATACCGGGACAGAGCCTGCAGATCGTACTGGGGTGATACTTTTTTTCTATTTCATTGGGGCCATGTCCGAGTTAAAAATATAGGCCTAAAAAAAAGGTTCATTATTCCCGCTGACGGCGGGATAAAAATTCTGATACATTAAAACACGGAGCCGAGTAATGAATCCATTAAAGATAGATATATTCCATATGATAATGAACGCTGGTCTTATGGTTCAGTTTGTGCTTTTGCTACTACTCTTTTTTTCGGTAACCTCATGGGCAATTATGATAATGAAATATCGCTATATCAAAAGGGCGTTCTCCGAGTCGGCGGAATTTATTGACTTTTTCTGGAAAAGCAGGAATTTATCCAGTGCTTTTTCCAAAGCAAAGCTGCTTCAGGGCAGCCCGGTTGCCAGGATTTTTCGCGTGGGATACGTGGAACTTAAAAAATCCAGCCGATTTAAGGGTCCAACAGAATCAGGATCAGAAAATTCATCCGGTACCGAAGGTGCATCTTTGGGTTCCAGATTCACCGGAATCGGCAATGTTAAGCGGGCCTTGCGCCGGGCCATTAACGCCGAGACCACCCGCATGACCCGAATGGTTCCTTTTCTAGCCACAACCGGTAACACAACGCCTTTTATCGGTTTGTTCGGGACCGTGTGGGGTATCATGAATTCCTTTCATGGTATCGGCCTCAGGGGTTCGGCCAGCCTTGCCGTGGTGGCACCCGGGATTTCCGAAGCGCTTATTGCAACGGCCGCCGGACTAGCTGCCGCCATACCGGCGGTTATCGCCTTTAATCATTTTATGCAAAAGATAAGGATTGTGGAATCCGAACTGCAAAATTTTTCCGCAGATTTTTTAAATATTATTGAACGGGACATTATGATCTAAAGGGGAGAATATTCCATGGTAAACGGGGGCAATAGTGACCGCCTGATGTCTGATATTAATGTAACTCCGTTTGTTGATGTTATGCTGGTTCTTCTGGTTATTTTCATGGTAACCGCGCCAATGATGATGCAGGGGGTAGATGTTGCCCTGCCCGAGACCACATCACAGCCGCTTATTTCAAAAAAAGAACATCTGATCATTACCATCAACAATAAGAATCAGGTATTTATTAACGACTTTCAGGTTGCACTCGATTTTCTTCAGGAAAAACTAAAAACAATTCTTGAAGGTCGGGAGGACCGGGGAGTCTACCTTCGGGCCGACAAGGAAATACCCTATGGATTTGTTGTTCAAGTCATGTCTGAAATAAAAGAGGCCGGGATTGAGAAGCTGGGTATGGTGACTGAGCCGATTCGTCAAAAAGAGAAAGGAAAGAAACCAAAAGCAAAAAGCTGATGAATAAAATCATGCATTCAAATTCTTATTTGTCCCAAGATAAGGAATACGAACGCAGGACATTCTTTTTAAATTTTAGCGTTTCCTTGACGTGTCACCTGATCCTTTTTGTAATTTTGTTATTTGCTCCAGGTTATGCAACCCATAGAAGGCCTTCCCTTTCAGTTATAAATGTCAGCATGGTTTCCTTACCTGCCCTGAAAAAATCAGCGGCTCCGGACAATCAGCGGCCTTCAGAACTTAAAAAACCGTCAATAGCAAAAAAAAAGACTCCGGAATCCAAGGTTGCTTCAAAAACTATTCCTACAAGCGTTCAGAAGCCCTCAAAAGCAATTTCTATTGCGCCCAAAAAAAAGAAAATAAAAAAATCTCTTAAAAAAAAGACCTTTAAGTCTGCCCGTGTAGTGAAAAGCGCCATAACCCAACTTAAAAAGGAAGTTGAAAAATCAAGGCCCGATCAAATCAGACAGGCCATTGACCGTCTCAAGGATCAGGTAAAAAAAACCGGACCCAATGACCGCAAAACCCAACAAGATGTAAAACGTCCGGGAATACCCGGCGAATCCGGGTCCGGCAGTAAAAAAGTTTTGGAATTAATTGATATATATCGCATCGAAATTGCGTACCAGATTCAGAAACGTTGGGCATTTTCCGAACAGCTGGCTGGAGGGCAAAAAAATCTTGAAGCGTATCTGGCACTCAAAGTTATGCCAAACGGCGAGATAAAAGATATATGGTTTGATAAAAGGTCCGGGAACAGTTATTTCGACGAATCCGCCAAAAAAGCTATTATGAAATCAAATCCGGTTCGTCCTCATCCGCCGGGGGTGACAAAGCCCTATGTAACCGTCGGCCTGAGGTTTACACCCGAAGGTATAAAATAAGGTTGCATTTACAATACACTCAAAGGACAAAATGAAAAAATACTCTATTAAAACCATATGTTTAATTGTAATAGCCTTTTTTACGGTGGTTGGGACGGGTATATGCGGGGCCGGATATGATTATATTGATATCACCCATCCTTTTTTAAGAAAAATTCCAATTGCAATTCCTGTGTTCAAGAAGATTTACTCGGGTGCCGCCACCGACCGCCTATCCAGAACGGCATCTGATTTACTCGCTGAAACGTTGGAATTTACAGGCTATTTCAAAATCCTTGACCGCGGCGCCTTTCTTGTGGATATGCAAACCGTGACCTCTTTGGCCAATGTAAATTTTTTTAACTGGACCAGTATCGGAGCAGAACTTCTGGTAACCGGGGGAGTGCTGATTCAGGACAACCAGGTGGAAATGGAACTTCGACTTTATGACACGTTTAAAGAAAAACTACTGGTTGGTAAAAGATACAAGGGATCGATAAAGGATCAGCGTAAAATAGTCCGCCGTTTTTGCAGCGAGATTATTTTTTTTCTGACCGGGGACAGAGGGTTTTTTAACAGTGAAATTGCATTTGTTTCCAAAAATTCGGGATACAAAGAAATTTATATATGCGAATTTGACGGATACAATCCCAGGAGGATAACGCATACAAAAAGTATTACCCTTTCTCCGGCATGGTCATCCGACGGGAAATGGCTGGCGTATACTTCCTATGCAAAAGGCAAGCCCGATCTTTACTTGAAACATTTAAAACAAAAACGCGGGGCTGTGATTTCAAAAAAAGGAATCAATATCACGCCTGCCTGGGTTCCTAACAAATTTGCTCTGGCAGCGACCCTTTCATTTTCAGGTGATCCGGAAATTTATCTATTGACCGGAACCGGGAAAGTTATTAATAGGTTAACAAAGAAAAGGGGTATTGATCTGTCGCCCACCTGGTCTCCGGATGCCAAGCATATGGCTTTTGTGTCAAAAAGATCCGGAACACCCCAGATTTATATTAAAAATATATCTTCGGGAGCGATTAGAAGACTGACGTTTCAGGGACGATATAATACGCAGCCCAGCTGGTCGCCCAAAGGGGACAAAGTGGCCTATGCGGGAATGGGAAACGGCCGGAATAATATTTTCGTGATCGGTATTGACGGCCAAAGCCCGATTCAATTGACACATGATCAGGGCGACAACGAGGCACCTTCATGGTCGCCGGACGGAAGTCTTATTGTGTTTAGTTCCACCCGGGAAGGGCCTTCCAGGATCTATGTCATGACGGCTTATGGCACCGACCAAAGACGATTGCTTGACTTGAAGGGGGAGCAGACAGAACCGGATTGGTCACCAAGAATGGTTAATAATTAAACGTATCGGCAATTCTATAACTTGTTGATAATTAAGTATTTTTAATAGAAACCTGCTTATGCCATGAGAATAGAATAATGGAATGCTGGAATATTGGGGATAAGGACAGAAATAAAGCATTTTATTGTAATAAACTCCTTCAAACCCACTATTCCATTACTCCATCATTCCATTATTCCAATTGGGGCAAAGCCCCTGAGTTCTAAAAAAAATTGATAAAAAGCACAAAATTAACAAACTAAATTAAAAGGAGGAAAAAATGCGAAAAAAGTTATTAATAAGTTTGGCCATGGTACTTGTAATTCCAGGATTTCTGTTCACCGTTTCATGTGCAAAAAAGACAATTAGAGATGATACTGCTTTAGCTCAACAGGCCGAAGATCAGGCGGCGGCTGAAAAAGCAAAACAGGAAGAGTTGGCACAGCAACGGGCGATTGAGGAACAACGCCTTAAGGAAGAAGCAGAAAGTAAGGCCGCAGCCCGAAACATGTTTTTAAATGAAGATATATTTTTTGAATTTGACAGTGCCGTTCTGCTTGCCGAGGCACAGGTAATTTTGAAGAAAAAAGCGGAATGGCTGATAAACAATTCCGATGTTGCGGTAACCATTGAAGGGCACTGCGATGAGCGGGGTACAAATGAGTACAACCTTGCTCTGGGTGAGCGGCGTGCTGCAAGTGCCAAGACCTTCCTGATGGATCTCGGTATTGCAGGATCACGACTAAACTCTATAAGCTATGGCGAAGAACGACCCGTGGACCCCGGTCATAATGAAGAAGCCTGGGCAAAGAACCGGAGAGGTCACTTTACCATAAACTAAGGGCTCACTCAAAAATAACTTCACATTTTGGATGCCGATGCATCCCGGCTGACTGCGTTACAAAAACTCGAAATATACTTGATATTCCTTAAGTTTTTGTGCCTTGCCAGCCGGGCGCCTCAACTCCCAAAATTGTAAATTTATTTCTTCGTGAACCCTAAACGTCTCGAAAATTGTATCCCGCTTTAAGCGGGAAAAACAAAATTGATTTCGAACCGTAACCATTTACAAAACGAGACCTTTGAAATTTGCAAAGGTCTCGCTATTAAATGGGGCAAATTCCCTTGTGTTTAATTTTGTCATGAAAAATATAACGATAATTGTTTTATTGTGCATGATTATGTTATGCGGCTGTGCGCTGCAGCGAGATGTAATTACTCTCGACAATCGCCAGGCTTTGATTGAAAAGCGTTATTTTGAATCTCAGAAAAAGAACAAAGAACTGGTATCCCAATTAAATGCCCAGAAAAAAAACAATCAGGATCTGAGGAGTAAATTTGCCGAGCAGCGTGCCATGATCGAAAACCTGCGACAAGAAATCCAAATCCTAAGTGGAAGGCTCGAAGAGACGGAATTTGTATTAAAACAAAAAATAGAAACTTCTGAAGACTCATATGAAAAAAAAGAAATCCGGCTGGACAGAATAGACCGGACTTCAAGTGAAAATAAAGGCCGTATCGCACGTCTTGAGCAATACCTGAATTTTGAGTCTTCGCAACCCGATATAAAAGCAAAACAGGCTTCAAGTATAAAAACCCATGGGCCAGCAGAAAAAAATTTTTCAGAAGATGCAATTTATCATTCGGCAAAACAAGCATTTGATCAGGGTGATTATGAGTCGGCCCGGGAAAATTTCCAAAAATTAATAAAAAAATATCCAAAATCAAAAAATGCCGACAATGCACAATTCTGGATTGGTGAAATCTATTATCATGAAAAATGGTATGAAAAAGCCATTTTAGAATACCAGAAGGTCATCGAAAAATATCCCAAAGGGAATAAGGTGCAGGCCTCGCTTTTAAAGCAGGGCTTTTCCTTTTTTAACTTGGGGGACAAAGCAAATGCCCGTCTTATTTTTACAGAACTGATTAAAAAACATCCGAAATCGAATGAAGCGAAGATCGCTAAAAAAAAGTTAAAGGGGATTAGTCATTAATGCGAGTTCCTGTATTTGGTCGCCGGATGCAAAAAAATATAATTGTAATTGTTTGGTTCGGGTGTAAATCACGCCTGTTGGTAAAAAGCAGTCATCCAGACAGTCTTGATTTACACCCGTTCATCTCTTAAAAAAATCCATTCCAAACAAGCTGAAGCGTTTCACATAATCATTCTCCGGAATCCAAAATCCGGAAAAGAGCATTACATGATAAAGGTTATCGGTATAGATCCAGGTCTCTCTGCAACCGGTATTGGAATTGTCAAGGGAACGGATCTTAAGGTTAAAGGCTTTTCATTCGGCAGCATTAACACTTCAAAAAACCTTCCTTTGCCAAGCCGTCTTGATAAAATCTTCTCAAATCTTCTCATTTTATTAAAGGATGAGAAACCCGACCTTATGGTGGTGGAAGATATCTTTTCCATGGTAAAGTTTCCAAAAGCTGGCATAACATTGGGAAAGGTTACCGGTGTTGTTCTACTTGCTGGTTACCAGGTCGACGTGCCGGTAACGGAGGTCCCGGTTCGCGAAGCCAAACAGGTGCTGACCGGAAACGGAAATGCAAGCAAAATGCAGCTTGAAAAAGCGGTTCGGCGCTTGTTAAACTTAACAGATCCCATTAAACCTTATCACGCTTCTGATGCAATGGGTCTAGCGCTTCTGGGCCTGTTTCGCCACAATAACGGTCGGTCGCAAAATATACAGCACAAAACGGTTACAACGGTATCGCATGATCGGTTATCTTGAAGGCAAACTTTTAAAAAAAGAGGGTGACAGGATACTGCTCCTTGCAAATCAAGTCGGATATGAAGTTTTGCTTCCGGCAGTTGTAATGGAAACCTTTAGGGCAAAAAAAGTCGGTGACGAAGTTTCCCTCTATATCTACTATCAACAGACCGAACGACAACCCAAACCGGTACTGATCGGTTTTAATCTCGAGGTGGAAAAAGAATTTTTTCAATATTTTATTTCTGTTGAAGATATCGGTCCCCTCAAGGCGGTTAAGGCCTTGAACATACCGGTCCGTGACATCGCTCGGGCCATAGAATCGAAAGACATCCATAAACTCAAACAATTAAAAGGTATCGGCGACCGGACGGCCCGTAAAATTATTGCCACCCTTGAAGGCAGGATGAATAAATTCGCATTGATCCGAGAATTAGAAAAAGTAAAAGAGCCTGTGGTCGAAGACTTTTCAAAGCAGGTTTTGGATGTACTTGTTATTCAATTGGGGCACAAGGTAACCGCCGCAAAAAAGATGATTGCCCAAGCTATGAAACGAAACAGTGCTATCGCAACCCCTGAAGAACTTTTTGAAGAAGTATATCGCGGAGAAAATTTCTAACCCGATACAGCGACAAAAATCATGAATGATATATTAAAACACTCTTCAGACAACCATGGACTTGTTGAAGGATCATGTCTTCCTGTGGACAAGGAACCGGAAATACTCTCTTTGCGGCCTGAACATTTTACAGACTATGTGGGTCAGGCAGAAGTTGTGGAAGCGCTTAAAATTGCAATTGAAGCCGCCCAAAAAAGAGATGAACCGGTTGACCATATTATTTTTCATGGACCTCCGGGCCTCGGGAAAACAACCCTTGCACATATTATTGCCAATGAAATGGGGGGTAATCTCATTACCACTGCCGGTCCTTCCCTTGAAAAGGGCGGCGACCTGATCGGCATTTTAACGCATCTTGAAGATAAAGACACCCTTTTTATAGATGAGATACACCGAACCCCTAAGATTGTAGAAGAATTTCTGTATCCTGCCATGGAGGACTTTGCCATTGATTTTGTGTTTGACAAAGGCATACATGCCCGCAGCCACAAATACCGTTTAAACCGCTTTACACTTGTCGGTGCCACCACACGGGTTGGGCTTTTATCCGCACCGCTGCGGGATCGGTTCGGTATTTTCAGAAGTCTCGATTTCTATACGGAAGAGGAACTGGTTGAAATCATCGGACGGTCGGCTACGTTACTTAAAGTGACAATTGATAATCAGGGTGCCATTGAGCTTGCCAAAAGATCCAGGGGAACGCCACGGATTGTAAACCGGCTCCTTAAACGGGTGAGGGACTATGCTCAGGTACGGGCGGATGGAATCATTACCCGAAAAATCGTTGAAAAAGCCCTTACCCTGGAAGGGGTTGATGAAAAGGGTTTGACCCATCTTGACCGCCGGTACCTTAAAACAATTATTGAATTTTATAAAGGGGGTCCGGTGGGCATCGAGGCCATCGCCGCAACCCTTCAGGAAGAAACAGATACTCTTGTGGATGTCATTGAGCCCTATCTTTTAAAAGTCGGGATGGTTGCGAGAACCTCTTCAGGAAGAAAGGCTTCACAGGAGGCATACC
Organism: Desulfobacterales bacterium; assembly: GCA_050117895.1. Taxonomy (GTDB): domain Bacteria; phylum Desulfobacterota; class Desulfobacteria; order Desulfobacterales; family UBA11574; genus S5133MH16. The sequence continues at coordinate 28,921 of JASFLX010000007.1, forward strand.
GCCATCTGGGGTTCAGCTTTCAAAAAAGAATGTTTCAGTAATTGACAGGCTCGTTAAAAGTCATCTATCTAATGAATGACAATGTCGATAATTACTCTCCTGACAGATTTTGGCACTGAGGATGCATATGTGGGTATGATGAAGGGAGTTATCCTGACCATAAACCCCCAAGCAGTCATTGTCGATATTACCCATCACATCGATCCTCAGGACGTCATCCAAGCCGCATACCTCATCAAATCTTCCTACAGATATTTTCCCAAGGGTACGGTCCATCTTCTCGTTGTGGATCCGGGAGTGGGCAGCGACCGTGCGATCGTGGCCCTTGAAATGATGGGCCATATCTTCCTTGCGCCGGATAACGGCGTGTTAACGCTTTTATTGGATGAAGGAAAGACGGATGCCATTGTCAGCGTCGAGAATACGCGCTATTTTTTAGAACCGGTAAGCAGGACCTTCCATGGCCGGGATATTTTTGCTCCTGTCGGCGCTCATCTGTGCAGGGGTTTGGATATAAAAAACTTAGGTTCATCCCTTGATCAACAAAACCTGGTTCACCTGAAGATATCAAAACCTTATTCATCCGGCAACCATCAACTTGTGGGAACGGTTTTATGGTTTGATCGCTTTGGAAACTGCATTTCAAATATTGACGCAGCCCTTCTTGAAAAAATGGACAAGAGCGGCTCCGGAAAAATGCTTGAGGTCAAAATCGGTAAACATACAATTAAAGGGATATCACTCAACTATGCCGAAACAGAACCCAAATGCCCCCTTGCAATCATAGGTGGTTTCGGATATCTTGAGATTGCCTTGAATAAAGGAAATGCAAAGCACGCTTTGGGAATTGAAAAAGGAGATACCATCACGTTAACCCCGAAACCTGAATAAGCTATGTTGCAGGTTGCACCAGGAGACACATTGTGAAAAACGAATCCAAAGACTTTTCTATCATCGACAAGGAATTGACCATAGACGGCACGGTTTCTACAAAGGGGCGGCTGATTATAAAGGGCGTCGTTAAAGGAACGCTTGTCGGCCAACATGTGGTTATTGCCGAGGAAGGGGCTGTTTACGCTGATGCCAAAGTCGGCTCCATTACCATCGGAGGAATTTTTGAAGGAGAAGTCAGGGCGTTAAAAGAGTTGGTTGTCCTTTCAACCGGAAGCTGCAAAGGGAAGATCGTCTGCAAGGATTTTGTGGTAGAGCCCGGTGGAATGTTGAACGCCCAAGTCACTTGCATTACCCCCAGTAACAATGATCCAGAAAAGATATTGTTAGCATCCGGAAAAAATAAATAACCCGCCATCAATTTTTTCACCAGGAGATTTTATGAAAGATTTTAGAACAATCACCGCCAGCACGCAAATTTGCGCGGTTATCGGTAATCCTATCGCCCACAGCCTTTCACCGGCAATCCACAATGCCGCCTTCGCGGAACGAAACCTCGATTTCATTTATGTGGCCTGCCGGGTCGAAGATGTAAAAAATGCATTGGCAGGTATGAGGGCGTTAGAGAATTTCCGCGGCATGAGTGTCACCATTCCGCATAAAATCGAAGCAATGAAATATGTCGATGAAATTGCGGGGGTAGACCGGAGCATCGGTTCGATTAATACGGTTATCAATGAAAAAGGCACGCTGGTTGGCTTGGGGACGGATGGACCGGGTGCGTTAAAGGCCATTGGTGATGCGGGGATAGAAATTGACGGCAAAAATATTTTAATGTTGGGCTCGGGCGGTGCGGCAAGGGCGATTTCCTTTACTCTTGCCCTGAATACAAAGCCGGGAGAACTTTCAATTTTGGATATTGACGCGGGTATGCTTGAGCAGTTGACGACCGATTTAAAGGCCGGCACGGATGCTTCCATCAAATCCCGATTGCTAACCCAAACCTCTCTTGCCGAAGCAATGGAGAATGCGGATATCATCCTTCACTGTACGCCAGTGGGTATGCATCCAAACCCGGATGCCTCGCTGATTCCTGACCGCTTGTTTCGACCGGGGCAGGTTGTCTTTGACATTGTCTATACACCCTTTGAAACCAAATTGCTTGCCCAAGCCAAGTCTCGCGGCCTTCAAGTCATTTACGGAGTCGAAATGTTTGTCAACCAGGCGGTCCTGCAATTTGAACGTTTTACCGGGGTTGACGCACCGGTTCAAGTCATGCGCGGCATCGTAATGGAGCATTTGAAATCATGAATATCGTATTGATCGGATATCGTGGCACCGGAAAAACCGTGGTGGGAGAGCTTCTCTCCATGCAACTTGAGATGCCGTGTATTGGTATGGATGCGCAAATCGTTAAAAAAGCGGGCATGTCGGTCCCGGAAATTGTAGAGAAATTGGGTTGGACCGGTTTCCGCGATATAGAATCTGAAGTTGCCCGGGAATTGGCGGGACTCGATAATATTATTATTGATACCGGCGGCGGGGTTATTGAACGGCCGGAGAATGTTGAGTCGCTGAAAATTAACTCCCGCATATTTTGGTTAAGGGCCTCCGTGGATGCGATCGTTTCCCGAATTCAAGAAGGCACCCAACGGCCGGCCTTGACCGACGGAAAGACGTTTACGGAAGAGGTCGCAGAAGTCCTGGAGCGGCGGACTCCCAAATACAAAAGCGCCGCTCAATTCGAAATTGATACAGACCCATTAACGCCTGAGCAGGTGGCGGAACGGGTTATCCGAATCTGGCAAAAAGATTAGTACCTTGATCTTGCATGAAAATTAATGAGAATCTTCAGGTAGCACGGTCCCTTAACTTTAACCAATCAGATATAAATTCCGCTATTTCTTCCCAGCCGGGCTCACTAATAACCCAATGAGCGTGATTCTCAAATTCTTTATACGCCGAGCCCTTATATTTTTTTGCGACGTTTCTTACCACAGAAGGAGGAGTGATTTTATCCTCAGTTCCGCAAACCACCAAAACAGGACAAGTAACCTTTGATTCATCAACTTTTGAAGACCTCCTGAAGTCAAACATCCAAAACCCGATCTCAGAGGCAGCACGTCCGGATTCGTATACACACTTTTCATAAACAGCTTTTTGCTCTTCAACGGGAAGCAAGTTTAGCATTGAATACACAGCCATATCAAAAGATAAGCGATGAGAATTTTTCCAAAACTCCCATGTTGTTAAAATGCTCCAAAAGCTTTTAATGACGGAAAATCTTAGCGCATTTATTCCGCTTGGAGAAGCAGGTGTAAGGAGAACCAATGATGTTGCAAGGCCTCTGCTTGCCAAAATCTGAGCAAGAAGACCTCCCATGGAGTGCCCCATAACAATAGGTTTTTGATCCAGTTTTCGAATGAGTTTTTCAAGATCTTCGGCATAATCAAGAAGGCTTGTCATACCTAATTTGGGGTGAGGTGGATCCTTAGGATCTCTGTCATGATATCTCAGTGCGGGAGTAATACACGTATACCCCTTTGCTTTAAAATAGATCTCATAATTGTTCCAGTGCCGTCCGGAACACCACATACCATGGATCATTACAATGGTATCACTCATGATTGGTTATCCGATATTAAAAAACACTATTATGAATAATGGCCTTAATCACGAGGTTCAACGGATATTTTCTCTTTGTTTTATCGTTGTTATTATATCCGCCAATAATGTTTTCCCTGCTTCCAGGGTACTCAAATCATATACTCCTGCCACAAAGACCCCAATCTGTGCTTCCATGATCTTTTGATGATAGGGTTCCTCGGAAACAAAGCCATACTCGCCAAAGCGGTCAAGGGAATAACATTTTTTCCCGGATTTCAAAAAGAAGGCCCGGTGTTGTTTCACGGCAGACACCGCATCCCGGGGTGAAGGCAGCATGGCAACAAAGGCCGTTACTTTTTGATTTTGGATGCGATAATTGCATACCATACCCCTGTCCAAAAATGCATGCCCCAGTATGCCGCCTGTGATATAGCGTTCCGATCCGACAATCCTATTCTTTTCGGGAAAATAAAAAAGCTCCGACGGCGGGGTATTGTCACCCGGCAGATGATTCGCAATGCTTGCAGCCATGGTCTCGGCCATGTGCCTTTCTTTTTCGCGAGTGATATAGGCCTGTATTTCAACAAAAAATCGATCTTTATAAAAAGCAAGGTAACCATCGGATCCGGTAGATGCTGCGCCCAAGTTCAAAGCAGATGCCTGGCCGCCTCTTTTTGACTGGAATACCCCGAACGCGTTCAGTTTGTTTCCCATGTCATAAATATCGATGGTCACCGTATCTTCTCCGCCGATAACGGATGAATAATTTGCTCCTGTCAGTTCAACAAAACCAAATGCAATAAAAAATTCGGCCTCGCCATTAATGTATTCATAGAGATTCTGGGGGACAAAACC
>JASFLX010000008.1:0-33084 GCA_050117895.1 Desulfobacterales bacterium
AATAATAAGGTTAATCACCATTAAAAGTATATTGTGCGCGGCATCGAATTTAAGCTGATTCATGACAACCGCCCAAATGGTCATTACCGTCATAAAGCAAGCCGGGAGTCCTGAAACCATCCACTTCAATCCACCCCGCCGCTTCAAATAGACTGTAATGATAATCAATGCCAGCGCGGCCAGAGTCTGATTCACCGCACCAAAAAGCGGCCACAGTTTTAATGCACCTTTACCACCGGCGCCGGTTGCAAAAGCGAGTACAAGGGCGGAACCTACGGCCACCACGGTAGCCGTGTACCGGTTGGTTAAAAAATTAAGTTTGAGGTCGCCAAAAAGCTCGGCGATGACATAACGCTGAATCCGCGTTGCAGTATCCAGAGTTGTCCCGGCAAAAGACGCCACAAAAACCCCCATGATAACAATGCAGATTTTTTTTGGAATACCGAGCACGGCGATCATGTTTGCAGAGCCGATGACAAACGCCGCCACCTTGGATCCCAAACCTTTAGCCGCAGCCCATGATGCATAGTGGGTGGTCCATGCGGCAACACCGGTCAAAGTGGCCCCGTCTTTTGTAACATATCCCATTCCGATTCCTGCGGCTGTGGCGATAATTACCAGAGTTGCCAGAGTACCCTCCATTAGCATGGAACCATAGCCTACAAAGAGCGAATCGGTTTCATCACGTACCTGTTTGGATGAGGTGCCTGAGGAAACCAGGGAATGAAATCCTGAAATTGCGCCACAGGCAATGGTGATAAACAGAAACGGCCACATGGGAGGGGCTTGGGCCGGAGCCGTTTGTACAGCAGGGGCCACGATTTCAAGTCGGCCACTGAAAGCGGAAACCAAAATTCCCAGAATCAGCAACGACATGGCAACCACCAACTGGTGGGAGTTGATAAAATCGCGCGGCTGAAGCAGAGTAGTCACCGGTAATATCGATGCGATAAAGGCATAGGTCAGTAAAATGATCGTCCAGACACCGGTGGGCGGAATTCCTGCAATGGCGGGCATCTTAATAGGAACATACGCTCCGATGATAACGGTGATATACATGGCAATCACGGCTATAATCGACCACGTCATTACCCCTTTTCCCTTTTTATAAATCAGATATCCGAGATAGATGGCAATGGGGATTTCAAGCCAGACCGGTATCACGGACTGAGGATACATGGCAAAAACAACGGCAATAACCAGCCCGAATATGGCAATGACGATCCACAACTCTAAAAAGACGATAAGAAAGAAAAAGATTTTTGTACGGTCGTTCACATACTTGGCCGTGTATTCAGAAATCGATTTCCCCTGGTTTCTCATGGAGATAATCAGTGCACCAAAATCGTGAACAGCACCCATGACCACACTGCCGACAAACACCCACACCAAAGCCGGTACCCAGCCCCAGATAATGGCTATGGCCGGCCCTACGATCGGTCCCGTACCCGCAATTGAGGTGAAGTGATGCCCAAAAATAACCTCCTTTTTCGCCGGGACATAATCGATACCGTCCTCAAGTTCATAGGCCGGAGTTTTTGCAGTGGCGGAAAGAGCGAAAACCTTTCTGCCGATATACTGCCCGTATAACTTGTACATGATAATGTACCCGGCAAATGCTAAAAGCATAATAACCAACGCATCCATAATTCCTCCTTTCCCTTGATTTATTGATAACTAATCAAGAAAACGACAAAAATTAAAAGAACCATAAGTTTTTTTAAAGCCGAACCTCATCATCTACAATGATACAGCGAAATCTCATGATCGGATTTTATATATGTGCAAGGATAAGCATGTCAAATATAAATTGCCTTTTTTGATAGGTAAACGCATTTGATTTCCGTACAGCGTAGCGACGGCGTGTTTCTCTTGGAAACCGACTGACTGTTTGAAGGACTTTAGCACGCGTTAGCCCGAGCCGAATGAAATGATGACTTAAAAATTAATGGGATCATTTAGCGGCGAATGGTTCTTAATAACTCTAGCGCGGCTCGGGCTTACGGGTGCTTAAGCACAAGTTTCAGTCGGTTGGAAAGAGATACACGCCGTCGCGGAGCGCTCTCCCTATATTGATATTGGGATTCAAATGCGTTTGCCCCGGGTTTTCTAAGGAATTTATCTTCCCACCATCATAAGTGCAAATTCAAACAAAGCGGCCGAATTCAAAAAAGTACCTCCACTTTACCCCACTTAAAGTAAAATTTCTTTTATACTTTTAACTTTTGTGAATTATTATGAAAAATATTATATGTTATTGTATTTTTTTCTTGACACTTACGCAAAAATGTACTTTTAACAAAAAAAGTGGGTTGAAGTGGATAATTATGGTGAAAAATGTTCCGAGGAAGCTTCTTTCATACAATCGATTCAAAAGGACGTATCATTATTCCGTCCAAATTCCGTGATGTCATCAAAGCACAGGAATCAAACGGAGTCATGGTTTCCAGAATAGACGGGGGACTTGTAGCCTATACCTATGATGAATGGCGCAACATCGAAACCCGTATATTATCCCTGGCTGAAAAAAGCGAGAACATGCGCCGATTTAGAAGGGTCTTCATCGGAGGTGCTTTTGAATGCGCCTGCGACAAACAGGATCGTATCCTGATACCGCAGAATTTGAGACAGTATGCTGAATTGGACAAGGAGATTGTTCTTGTCGGCGTCCTCGATCATTTTGAAATCTGGTCACGTCAAAGCTGGGATAGGGAAAATATACATCTGGAAAAAGACATGAAAAAGGAGGAAGTCAGAAACGAAATTGCAAAATTAGGACTATAATTGTGTCATTCAAACATATCCCTGTGATGCTGTCCCAAACGATAGATTATCTTAACTGTACGCCAGGGAGAATCTATGTCGACTGCACGCTGGGGGGTTCGGGTCATGCCGGGGCTATTTGCAAAAAAATTATTCCGGGAGGAATTTTCATCGGCATTGACCAAGATATCGATGCGGTCAGGAACGCAAAAAAAGTTCTAAAATCGTTCGATTTAGCCATCCACCTCTTTCATGACAATTTTATTCATCTTCCCGAGTTTCTTCAACAATTGAAAATTAATGCGGTAGACGGAATTCTTCTTGATCTTGGAATGTCACGGGATCAACTCGAGTCGAGCGGTCGGGGGTTCAGCTTCAATAAAGATGAGCCGTTGGATATGCGAATGAATTTAACGTCGATTACCACGGCTGAAGATTTAATTAACACCATGGCGGAAAAAAACCTTAAGGAAATTTTGTTTAAATACGGAGAGGAACGCCGAGCAGGACAAATTGCGAAAAGGATAGTAACACAACGACGGCGCAAAGCCATCAGATCGAGCAAGGAATTGGCTCAAATCATATGCGATGCTGTTCCAAAGAGAGTATCATTTAAGCAGAAAATCCATCCCGCCACCCGGACGTTCATGGCACTGAGAATTGCTGTGAACAGAGAACTCGAAATGCTCGATGGTCTCATGGAAAATGTGGCGAACCTTTTAAATCCCAAAGGTCGCCTGTGTGTTTTATCTTTTCATTCCCTTGAAGACCGAATTGTAAAACACCGAATGAAAGCTCTGGAAAAAGGATGTATATGTCCCCCGGGCTTACCCGAGTGTGTCTGTAATAATAAGCCATTGGTTCGAATATTGACAAAAAAAGTCGTCCGCCCCACACCGGACGAGGTTGCAAATAACCCCATGGCAAGAAGCGCAAAATTAAGAGTGGTCGAAAAAATATGAGTAATCGAAAAGCAAAAAAAAATATCCGCAAGCCCAACGAAATGTTACTATTAATTATTTTCATGGCCATTTTTCTTATGGAACTTTTATTTTTTACCTGGTGCCGGGTCCAAACGATCGGAGCAGGATATGAAATTTCAAGAGAAGCCAAGCGACAACAGGATCTCATCACCTTGAAAAATAACTTAAAGGTTGAACTGGCACGGCTGAAATCTCCGGAGCGAATCGCTAAAATTGCAAAAAACCAACTCGGTCTTATAGCGCCCACACCGGAGCAGATGATGGTTATTCCATGAAACCGACTGAGAAAAAATATAAATATATAAGATACCGCGTTATTATCGTGGGTTTTATTTTTAGCCTTTTTTTTACGGCAATTTGCGCCAAAGCGGTTTATCTTCAGGTGTTTTGCAAATCCTGGCTGTCTGAAAAAGCCGCAGACCAATATGAAGTTTCCTGCAGATCCTACGGAAAGCGCGGAACCATATACGATACCAACCTCAAAGAACTGGCCATAAGTATCGATGTGACATCCATCGCGGCACACCCCCCAATAGTAAAAAATGCACGGACCATAGCAAAATCACTTTCTAACATCCTAAAAATTAATCGCAAATCTCTTGTCAGGAAATTGGCTTCCAACAAAAAATTTGTATGGATCAAGCGAAAAGTCACACCCAAAGAAGCCGAAGCGGTCAGGAATCTTAATATTGACGGCATAGATTTCATAACCGAACACAAGCGGTTTTATCCCCATAAAACCCTCGCCGCCCAAGTTCTTGGATTTACAAATATCGATGACCATGGATTAGAAGGTATTGAATTCTATTATAATGAATATCTTCAAGGGTCCGCCTCACACTACACGATTTTAAAAGATGCCCTGGGTCGGGGATTTGATGCTGAAAAAACAACGGCGTTAAATTATAGCGGGAATAATCTTATCCTTACCATCGACAGCGTCATCGAATATATTACGGAAAAGGCGCTTGAAGAGGGAGTTAAAAAATTTTCTGCAAAATCCGGAATGGCCATCGTCATGGCGCCCAAAACAGGCGCCATACTTGCGATGGCTCACTATCCTTTTTTCAACCCCAATGCCAAAAAAAAGTTCAGCCAAAACATATGGAGAAACCGAATCATAACCGACCCGTTTGAACCGGGGTCAACCATGAAGATTTTCGCTGCAACCTCTGCAATAGAAACCGGCAACTGCTCACCCAATAGTATCTTTTATTGCGAAAACGGTGCATACAAGGTCGGAAAGCACGTTATTCACGATACCCACGAGCATGGGTGGCTGTCCCTGCAACAAATCATAAAGTATTCAAGCAACATCGGCACCGTCAAATTCAGCGCAATCACCGGACCCAAATCTCTTTACAAAACCCTGCGCAATTTTGGTTTCGGAGCAAAGACCGAAATAGACTGTCCCGGGGAAACGACCGGTATTCTGATGCCTTACCAGCAATGGACAACGGTTGATACCGGAACCATCTCCTTTGGTCAGGGAATTTCGGTTTCCGCCCTTCAGCTTATATCTGCCACATCTGCCATTGCCAATAAGGGAGTGCTCATGAAGCCTTATATCGTCCAAGCGATTACCGATCAAAATGGAAAACTAATAAAAAGTTTCGGTCCCAAAAGGATGAAAAGGGTCATTTCGGAAAAAACAGCCCGGACTTTAGCCATGATCATGAAAACCGTAATTACCCAAGGCGGCACCGGAGTCAATGCCGCGCTCGAAGGGTATTCCGTCTGCGGCAAAACAGGAACCGCCCAGAAAATCGGCGAACACGGTAAGTATGCCCAAGACAAATACATATCATCTTTTATCGGATTCTTGCCTGAGAAAATGCCGAAAGCGGTAATCCTGGTAGTGATTGACGAACCTGAAAAACAACATTACGGGAGCATTGTTGCTGCCCCGGTATTCAAAAAGATCGCCCGCAAAACTCTTGATTATATGAACATACGTCCAAAAAGCAAAACCGGCAGATTAATGGTCTCCTTAAAGAGTGAAGCAGAAGGATGAAACTTTCGAGTTTATTAAAAACGATTACCCCTGTCAGCAGTTACGGAACCGGTCCGGATGCCGGGCAATTTTCACTGTCACCGGACCCTGAAATAAGTTCCGTCCATTACAGAGCGCAGGATGTTAAGCCGGGGGGGCTGTTCGTTGCCATAAAGGGCTTTTCCGCAGATGGTCATGACTTTATTGATGACGCCTTGGCCAGGGGGGCACTCGCAATTATTACCCAGAAACCCGTCAGAAAAAAATCAATAGTCATAGAGGTTGAAAACACCAGAAATGCCCTTGCAAAAATATCAGATCGGTTTTACTCCAATCCGTCAAAAAAGCTGTATTTAATCGGAATAACCGGTACCAACGGTAAAACGACCACGGCATTTTTAATAGAGAATCTGCTTTCAGAGGCCGGCATCAAGGTCGGTGTCATTGGAACACTCACTTACCGATATTCCGGTAAAACGTTTCAAAACCCCATGACAACGCCGGAATCTTCCGATCTGCAGAAAATTCTGGCTGAAATGCTTAAAAGCGGTATCACCCATGTGGTTATGGAAGTGACTTCCCATGCCATCGACCTTGAAAGGATTTGCAACTGCAGATTCAATCTCCTGGTCTTTACCAATCTGACCCAGGACCATCTGGATTATCACGGAGATATGAAATCATACTGGTCCTGTAAAAAAAGACTTTTTACACAAATACCCGATCACGGATCGTCAAATCACGGGGTTTCGGCAGTAATCAATCATAATAATGAGAAGGGAAAAGAACTCATAAAACTGCTTGAAGCAAACATTGGAAAACCGTCTGTACTTTCAGCGGGTTTTTCCAACGGCAGCAGTATATGGGCCAGGGACATAACACACGACCTGACCGGTATTTCCGGCAAAGTGATTACGCCGGCGGGCGCTTTTGAATTTAAATCACCCCTTGTGGGAAAATACAACCTGGAAAACATTCTCTGCGCCACAGGAGTGGGCATTGTGCTTAACCTATCTTTGGATTCCATCAAAACGGGCATCCAGGCGGTTTGCGCAGTACCCGGACGCCTCGAATCAATTCCCAATGATATGAACCGGTTTATATATGTTGATTACGCTCATACTCCGGATGCTCTTGAAAATGTACTGTCTGCGCTTAAATTTTCGGCCACAGGCAAAATCATCTGTGTATTCGGATGTGGTGGCAACCGGGACAAAACCAAACGGCCCCTAATGGGGCAAACCGCAGCAGGACACTGTGACCTTACCGTCATCACATCGGACAATCCCAGATCGGAACCGCCCATGGAGATTATTGAGCAAATCGTTCAGGGTACGAAAAAAACGATTTCCAAGGCCTATACGCCGGCCGATCTTTCAACCGGTTTCAGGGAAAAAGGATACGTTGTGGAACCGGACCGCAAAAAAGCCATACAGCTTGCTATTAATGCGTCACGGTCGGGAGATATCGTTTTGATCGCGGGCAAGGGGAATGAAACGTATCAAATCATAGGAAACCGTACCATCAGTTTTGATGACAGGATAGAGGCCAAAGCCGCACTTTCGAAATTGAAACGTCAAGGTTCAAAGGGCAACTCCTATGATCATTTCCAACCCGGAATCCGGAACCCGGAACCCCATGTCCGGCCCCCCGACTGGACCACTTCGGAAATCCTCGAGGCCACGAGAGGAGACCTCTTATCCGGCGATCTTAAACATTCTTTTTCAGGGGTATCCATCGATTCGCGCAATATATCCGTGGATGAACTCTTTGTGGCCATAAAGGGAGATACCCATGACGGCCATAACTTCATCGACAACGTCATTAAGGGCGAAGTCAGCGGCCTTTTGATAGACAGGGCCAATACCCATATGCTTCCCGGTAAGGAATCCATAAAAAATGGTATGGTCTGTATAACCGTAAGCAATACCATCAGAGCGTTGGGCGACCTTGCCGCGTTTCATCGAAAACGCTCAAATGTGTCGGTGGTTTCCATAACCGGCTCAAACGGTAAAACCAGTACCCGTAAAATGACAGCAGGGGTGGTTTCCAAACGCTTTTCCACATTATCTACTTCCGGAAATTTAAATAACCATATCGGTCTTCCCCTTACCCTGCTGAATCTGAACCCGAGCCACCGATGGGCGGTAGTGGAGCTGGGAATGAACAGCCCCGGCGAAATACAGCGCCTCGCCCAAATTTGTTCGCCCGATATCGGGGTTATCACAAACATCGGACCGGCACACCTTGAAGGATTGGGCTCCCTAGATGCGATCATGAAGGCCAAAGGAGAGCTTTTAGAAGAAATCAAGCCGGACGGAACAGCGGCTTTGAATGCAGATGACCCGAGACTGTTGCAGCTGGCCGACAACACTTCCAGAAACGTTCTGTTTTTCGGACGTTCAAAAAACGCCCGGATCAGCGCTCGGTCGGTGAAGGAAATAGGTGCCGGGTTGTCCTTTACCCTGGTACTGCCTGAGGACAGCATTACCGTGGAGTTAAAAACTCCGGCCGCTTTCATGATTTCAAATGCCCTCGCGGCTGCGGCTGTCGGATATGTATTGGGTTTAACCGCAGGAGAAATAAAAGACGGTCTTGAAGATTTTAAGCCGGTTAAAGGAAGGATGAACATTCTTAAAACCGGTAAGGGAATAACTATCATTGACGATACCTATAATGCAAATCCGGATTCAATGAAAGCAGCCATTAATACACTTAGATCTTTGAAGGGAAATCACGCGGGTATTCTGGTTACCGGCGATATGCTTGAACTGGGAGATCACGCAGAATCCATGCATCGAAATATCGGCCGAATCGCCGCCGGATCAGATATTGCAAAACTTTATGTTACCGGTCAGTTCTCCGAAACCGTGGCATCGGGTGCCTTGGATGAAGATATGAATCCCCGTGATATTTTTATCGGCACCAAAGAAGACATTCTGGAAAGGATTAAAGACCGGCTGGACCCGGGAGACTGGGTCCTTGTGAAAGGATCCAGGGGAATGGCCATGGAAACCATTGTCCAAGGTCTATTGGAATGGGCCAACCAGTAACTGATAAGTACATTAAGTGCCTAAAGTGATCTAAAGTGCCTAAAGTCGAGGAAAGCGCTTTCAGCGTAAATCAGTTTTTATTTAAATTGATAGTGCCGAAGGCACATGCATTAACTTTAGCTCACTTTAGTTCACTTCAAACTTTAGGCACTATTAGGATAATGCTATTACAGACATAGCTATATTGTCTCTGATCTGAATCAATAAATCGGGTTTTTAATTAAGCAAAAAAAATATGTTATATCATCTACTATATCCGCTTCACACATCTTTTTCGGTATTTAATGTATTTCGGTACATTACCTTCCGAACGATCTATGCCAGCCTGACGGCCTTTTTGATCTGTTTTATTCTGGGACCGTGGGTTATTCGAAAAATGAGCTATCTGCAAATCGGTCAGTATATTCAGGAAGACGGTCCACCGACCCATCATAAAAAGGCGGGGACACCCACCATGGGCGGAACGCTGATCCTTTTTTCCATCATCGTTTCCACACTGTTATGGACCAATTTAACCAATTTTTACATCTGGATCGTCCTTTTGGTTACCGCGGGGTACGGCGGTATCGGTTTCATCGACGACTATCTTATGCAAATCAAGAAACGCAATAAGGGGTTAAGTGTCCGAAACAAGTTTCTTTTGCAGGCGATTCTGGCGATTGTAACCGGGGTCCTGGTTTGCTCATATGCAGGCTTTTCCACCCGGATAACCATACCGTTTTTTAAAAATATTTCACCGGATCTCGGAATGGGATACATCCTGTTTGCCGCCTTTGTAATTATTGCCACATCAAACGCGGTGAATATCACGGACGGCCTTGATGGTCTCGCCATCGGACCCTTTATCATCGCTTCAGCCGCATATATGATCTTTGCTTATGTGGCCGGACATTTCAAAATCGCCAATTACTTGCAGATCAGATATGTCGCCGGGGGTGGTGAAATCGCCATATTTTGCGGAGCTATGGCCGGATCGGGTCTGGGATTCCTGTGGTTCAATTCATATCCTGCACAAATTTTCATGGGCGATGTGGGCTCTCTTGCCCTGGGAGGGGCAATAGGCGCCGTGGCGATTATCATAAAACAGGAGATATTGCTCATTCTTGTGGGCGGGCTTTTTGTCATCGAAACATTATCCGTAATTTTTCAGGTCGGTTTCTTCAAGATAACCAACGGACGCAGGATTTTCAGAATGGCCCCGCTTCACCATCATTTTGAACTTAAAGGATGGCCTGAACCCAAGGTTATTGTTCGATTCTGGATCATTGCCATCGCACTGGCACTGATTGCCATGAGTACGCTGAAACTTAGATAAGACTTAGGAAAAAAATATTTGCCACTAAGGCACAAAGACACAAAGAATATATTTTTAAACTTTCTTGGTGTCTTAATGGTAATGAAAAAAAGTTTAGTTTCATGGATCTCAATCACCAAAAAATTCTTATCGTGGGCCTCGGCATATCAGGAATTGCAGCCGCACGGTTTGCCAAAAAAAAAGGCGCTTCTGTAACGGTAACGGATATGGCCGATGAAAAAGAGCTGGGCGCTTATGCTTCCATGGTACACAAACTGGGTGTCAATATGGAACTCGGGAACCACAACATTGAAACCTTTGTAAGGGCTGATCTTATTGTGGTCAGCCCCGGCGTTCCCCTTACCATTCTGCCCATAAAACGGGCCATGGCAAAAGGAATTCCTTTAGTGGGAGAGTTCGAACTTGCTGCAAGACATATCCGGGAACCTGTTATTGCCGTATCCGGAACCAACGGTAAGACGACGACAACCACGCTTTTGGGCAGCATGCTTGAAAAGTCCGGGTTTAAGGTTTTCGTTGGCGGCAATATCGGAAACCCATTGATCGATTACGCAGACAGAGAAGAAACATCAGATGTTGTTGTGGCTGAAGTCAGCAGTTTCCAGCTGGATACCATCGATACGTTCAGGCCACGTGTGGGCGTTCTGTTGAATATTACTGACGATCATCTGGACCGTTATCCGGACTTTAATTCCTATGCCCGGTCTAAAGGTCGGCTCTTTGAAAATCAGCAACAAAGCGATAGCGCGGTTTTAAACGGTTCTGATCCGGTCATCCGCTCGGTAACCAAAGACCTTCGCGCCCGAAAGCTCATCTTCTGTGATCAGGAAAATTCTCAGGCCAAAACCAGGGAAAATGCGGTCATCCGCCGGGGGAATTCGACGACCCCTGCCAACATAACGATTCGCATGAAAGAAAACAAAGAAATATCTCTGGACCTTTCCGGGACAAATCTTATAGGCCGGCACAATCTTGAGAATGCCGCCGCGGCATCACTGGCGGCCATTGCCGTCGGCGGTACCCCGGAAGGCGTGCAATCAGCCCTGAACGATTTTCAGGGGCTTCCCCATAGGACAGAATATATCTCGACCCTAAACCACGTTCGTTTTTTCGACGATTCAAAGGCAACAAATGTTGATGCCGTAATAAAAGCACTCGAAACCTTCGACGAACCCATCGTCCTTATTATGGGGGGGCGTGATAAGGGAGGAGATTTTCATAAACTTTTGGAACCGGTTCGACAACACATTAAAAAAGTGATCGTCATGGGAGAAGCAAAGGAGAAAATAAGATCTGTTCTTGAAGAAGTTTGCAGGGAAAGCGTGCAAACCGCATCGACAATGGAAGATGCGGTACTTTCGGCATATCGCGCGGCATCGCCCGGTGATATTGTGCTTTTATCTCCTGCCTGCTCAAGCTTTGACATGTATAGCAGTTATGCGGAACGCGGAGAAGATTTCCGCCGGGTGATCGGCAATCTTAAACAACCCGAAAAAAAACATGACCGAAAAAAAACAAAATAGCCGGAAGACCCGGGAACAGTCTTTCTACTACGATGTCAGGCTGTTATTCCCGGTTCTTTTCCTGGTGGGGATAGGCATTGTAATGGTCTATAGCTCAAGTTCCGCCCTGGCCTTTAAAAAATTTGGAACCGAGTACTATTTTTTAAAAAAACAAATGCTTTTCGCTTTATTAGGGATCGTCGCCCTAATAATATGCAGCCGTTTTCCCTACCGGTTTTTTCGTTCTTTGACATATCCGCTTCTTATCCTGGCTCTGATTTTTCTTGCCGCAATTCTGATTACCGAGTTCGGATATTCGGCAGGAGGGGCAAAACGATGGTTTCGTCTGGGGAGTTTTTCATTTCAGCCCTCTGAATTTGCCCGTTTTGCGCTAATCATCTATCTTGCTTATTCCATGAATAAAAAAAAGGATATGCTTAAGGATTTTTATGTGGGTTTTATGCCACATATTATGATCCTTTTTATATTTACAGCTCTGATCATTTTTCAACCGGACTTCGGTTCGGTGATTATTCTTGGAGTTCTTACATGGGTTATGCTTTTTGTCGGCGGAGTTCGTATTTGGCATTTAATCGCGTCATTGGTTTTGATAACCCCCATTGCATATTTTTTTATGGTGAGTGCGGATTATCGCTTAAAACGGATCATGAGTTTTCTGAATCCGTGGCAGTATTCTGCAAATGACGGCTACCAGATTGTACATTCCCTCATGGCTTTTGGAACCGGAGGCATATGGGGCACAGGTATCGGAAAAGGTTATCAAAAGCTGTTTTATCTTCCCGAACCCCATACCGATTTTATCTTTTCGGTCGTCGGAGAGGAACTCGGACTTTGGGGAGTCCTGATTATCCTGGGTCTCTATATACTGATCTTCTGGAGGGGGATCTTTATTGCCGGAAATTGCAAGGATTCTTTCGGATCATTTTTAGCCATCGGGCTGACAACGGCAATAGGCCTCCAGGTTTGTGTAAATATGGGGGTTGCTTTAGGACTCCTGCCGACCAAGGGACTTACCCTCCCTTTTTTGAGTTACGGCGGCACATCCCTGTTATTAAATATGGCATCCATCGGAATACTGATGAATATTGGAACCGCTAAAAGAGCTTTAAAGAAGCCAATTAAAGAGGATGGTCTCGTAAAAAGTGTAAAAATGACTTTTCAAGAACGTTTTACGTTTTAACTCTTTTTGAAAAAATTAAATTTTACCCAAAAAAAATTATGGAACAAATCCATAAAAAAGAACGGAATGCCGGAGACGCTCACTCATTTCTTGAGTCTTCGGATCCCTTGCGTATGGTCATTGCCGGCGGCGGCACCGGCGGCCATCTTTTTCCCGGCATCGCCATCGCTCAAGAATTTATGTCCAGAAATCCCAATAACAGACTGTTATTTGTCGGTACCGGCAAACCCTTTGAAACCAGAGTGTTATCAAAAGCAGGTTTTGCCCATAAACAGATTACATCGGAAGGACTCAAGGGCCGGGGACTGGGGAACCAGGCCAAGTCAATCCTGAAAATACCCAAAGGGATATTCGAATCTGTCATGATCCTGAAACGGTTCAGGCCCAACCTGGTACTTGGTGTGGGGGGATATTCCGCAGGCCCGCTGGTTGCCGCAGCATGGCTTCTGGGCATTAAAATAGTGCTTCATGAGCAGAATATCTTGCCGGGAATAACGAACCGGATATTATCCCGTCTTGCGGACCGGGTTTACGTTTCATTTGATGATTTTCCGACCGGTATATGCCCGAAAAAAGTTCTTTATACTGGAAACCCCGTGCGCAGAGAAATTTTGAAATACCCAAAGAATCAAAAGATCTTGGGAATTGATAATTCAGAGCAAAAGCAGCATTTTGTAATCCTGATACTAGGGGGTAGCCAGGGAGCTCACAGCATAAACATGGCTCTTTTGGAAGCCATGGAATCGATCCAAGACAAAGATCAGTTTTTCTTTATTCATCAGACTGGACTCAATGATGAAACCAGAGTAAAAAATGCATACGAGCGATATGGGTTGTCCTTCAGAGTTCAGGCATTTTTCAATGACATGGACCGGCAATATCAAAAAGCCGATCTGGTGATATGTCGGGCAGGAGCAACAACAGTGGCGGAAATCAAAGCCATTGGAAAGGGCGCTATTTTCATACCCTACCCTTTTGCTGCGGATAATCACCAGGTTTTAAACGCCCGTTCGTTGGAAAAAACCGGGGCCGCCGAAATGATCCTTGAAAAAGATCTCAACGGCAAAGCCCTTGCCGAGCGAATTAATTTTTACGCCGCAAACCCGGATACACTTCGTCAGATGGCATCCCGGGCAAAGGACCTCTGTCGTACCGATGCGGCAGCAGTTATTGTGGATGACTGCTACAGACTAATCAAACGTCTCGGAAACTCTATAATTTATTGATAATAATAGTATTTTTAAGGTTTATATTTTTAACTCGGACTTGGAATATTGGAATGATGGAATATTGGAATGATGATTTTAAGAAGATGATATCTCTCTATTTAATTCCTATCAAGAGGAATTTTATAATAACCCAAATTTCCATTTTTCCAGAACCCAATATTCCAATGCTCCAATATTCCAACATTCTCCCGCTATGTAGCGGGATGAGCGAAGCGAACTAACGTGTATAAACATGTTTCTTAAAAAATACCATATTCATTTTGTCGGAATCGGTGGTATCGGGATGAGCGGAATTGCCGAACTCCTCCTCAATATCGGCTACAAGGTATCGGGTTCCGACAGCAGTATGTCAGACATTACCCGGCGACTGGAAAACCTTGGCGGTATTATATTTAAAGGACATTCCGCCGAGCAAATCCACGGGGCGGATGTTGTGGTAACGTCATCGGCGATCACCCCCGGGAACCCTGAGGTTTTGGCCGCTGCTCAAGCGTCAATCCCCGTAATACCCAGGGCCGAAATGCTCGCCGAACTCATGCGTTTAAAATACAGCGTGGCCATTGCCGGCGCCCACGGCAAGACATCTACCACATCGATCATCGCTTCCGTACTGGGTAAAGGCGGACTTGATCCCACGGTGGTTATCGGCGGAAAACTCAAAAGCATCAATTCCAATGCACTTCTCGGAGAGGGAGACTATATCGTGGCTGAAGCCGATGAAAGTGACGGTTCTTTTCTGAAAATCTCTCCGACCATAGCAGTGGTAACGAATATAGATCGTGAACATCTCGATTTTTACCGGGATTTGAACGCCATCAAAGACGTCTTTTTAAGCTTTATTGACAAAATACCTTTTTACGGTCTGGCGGTCCTTTGCCTGGATAACGAGCCGATCCAGGATATTATCCCGAGCGTCCAAAAACGTTTTATAACTTACGGAATGAGTTCTCAGGCCGATTTCCAGGCCAAAGACGTGGTTTTCCAAGGGCTGAAAAGCAGGTTTCACGTCTATCATCTTGGAACAAAACTCGGAGAAATCGTTTTGAATCTTCCGGGTATCCATAATGTTTATAATGCCCTGGCAAGCATTGCGGTTGGAATGGAGCTCAATATTTCATTCGATGTTATAAAATCGGCGCTGCAAACCGTTGAAGGTGTTCAGCGCAGGCTGGAAATTAAAGGAGAAAAAAAAGGGGTCACCGTTGTGGACGACTATGGTCATCATCCCACGGAAATCAAAATCACGCTGCAAGCCGTCCGGGAAAGCTGGCCCCACAGGCGGGTGGTGGTGGTGTTTCAGCCCCACCGCTATACCAGAACCCAGGCACTCTTTGATGACTTCACCACTTCATTTTATCAGTCCGACCTGCTGGTGGTTCTTCCCATATATGCAGCCGGAGAAGAAAAGATCAATGGTGTAGAAGGCCATGCGTTGTTTGAAGGGATTCAGAGTCATGGCCACAAGGAAATCGTCTATTTGCAAAATTTCGAAACAGCGGTTTCACATCTGATAAAAATCCTGAACCCGGAAGACATACTTCTAACCCTGGGCGCAGGAGACGTTTGGAAAGTCGGGGAGATGGTATTGAAAGCACTGTAAGCAGGTTTCAGGTGTCAGGTGTCAGATGCCAGCGCCTCTTTTCATCATTCCTGACACCTGACACCTGAAACCTGAAGATATGGAACAAAAATGGGATTAATCCGCCAAAGTTCGGTGGCGGATTAAAATTCCATCTGTATACACGGCGATTTTCACCACCACAGTATATGAGTATATGGCTAAAAATATTATTGATTAAAAAGAATTGTTGAAATTCCTAAAATTAAGATTATGGCTTTGGATTCTGATTCAATAAAATGGCTGAAAAGCCGTTTCGGCAGCAATGTCAAATTTGACGAGCCCATGTCAAAACATACATCCTTACGCGTAGGCGGCCCGGCCGACGCTTTTGTTGCACCGGAAAACGTTGAGGCCTTAAAAGCCCTTGTATCGTGGTCATGGCATAAGAAAACCCCTTATCTTATATTGGGCAACGGCACAAATCTTCTGGTCAAAGACAGCGGCATAACCGGAGTTGTGATCGTGTTGACGCAGTGTCTGAATACCATTTCTCAAACATACCGGAACACCCATGGGATTATGGTTACCGCAATGGCAGGTGCACACATGAAAACACTGTGTTCCTTTGCCCTGAAGAAGGGACTTGAAGGAATGAATTTTGCCATAGGCATTCCGGGTTCGGTCGGGGGAGGAATTATCATGAATGCAGGCACATCCTATGGTTCCATGGAACGTGTCCTTGAATCAATAAGCATTCTGCTTCCCAACGGCCAGGTGCGCAACATTAAAAAAGAGAATCTCGATTTTGCTTACCGGAAAATTTCATGGAACAAAGCGCAAATAGATGGTCATCACGGGCAACAGGTCATATTAGACGGCTGTTTCCGTCTGCATCCTTCGGACCCTGAAAAACTGAAAAGAGAGGCCCAAAAAATTTTAGAAACGCGCTGGCAAAGACAGCCCAGAGGTCTACCCAGCGCAGGATGTTTTTATAAAAATCCCATATCCGGAATGACTGCCGGCGAGCTTATTGAAGCGGCCGGACTTAAGGGAAAATTCATGGGCGGAGCAAAAATTTCATCAAAGCACGCCAATTTTATCCTAAACCATCATAACGCATCCGCCGGTGATTTCCTGGGCTTGATGGAACTTGTTGAAGAAACCGTATCAAAAAAATTCAACATTAATCTAGAAAGAGAGGTTAAGGTTGTTGGGTCGTAAGAACATACGAAGCAACTATTACAAGAACAGCGCTGCCAAAAAGCGTAACAGAATTTTAAGGCGTCTTGTTTTCTGTATTAAAACAGCGGGTGTCATCGCCGCTTTGCAGATGGTTAGCTTTGTTTTTATTTTTAGTTACGACTTTTTGACACAATGCGACTATTTCAGGGCCGAAAAATTGGTGGTTACCGGCACGGACTTGCTCTCTGAAAAACAGGTCCTTGAGCAGGCACAGATAAAAAAGGGGATAAATATTATTTCCGTAAACCTTTCAATGGCCAGAAAGCGACTGCTGGCACATTCATGGATCACCGAGGCTGAAGTCAGCAGAGATCTTCCGTCCGGAATAAATATCAAAATTAAAGAACACCAACCGCTGGCCATTCTCGACCTTGGCCGCAAATTTTTAATCAATACCTCCGGAGAAATTTTCAAAGAAATGGCGGTATCGGATCCTGGCCAACTGCCGATGATCAGCGGACTTGCGTTTTCAGACATCAATACCAGCGACAAACCCCGAAGCATACCTTTTAAGGCTGTAATGAATGTTCTGGAACTAGGTCAAAAATGTAAAAGCGTTCTTCCTTACGATTTAATAAAAAAGATTCAAGTGGATAGGGAAATGGGCCTTACCATTTATGCCTTTGATCGCATCAAAGAAATAAAAATCGGATATAATGACTACCCGAATAAATATGACAGACTTAAAAATATTCTTGCACATCTCAAAAAAAGACGGGGGTTTTCACATCTCGAATCCATTGATCTCAATAATTTAAATCGCATTGTCATACATCCAACGAAAAAAGAGTCGCCCGCACGAGGTCATAAGGAGGTTTAACATGCAAAGACAGGAAAATATTATTGTCGGCCTTGATGTTGGCACGACGAAAATTTGCGCTGTGGTTGGTGAGGTGGAAGGAAATAAAATAAATATTATCGGTATCGGCACCCACCCCTCAATCGGGCTTCGAAAAGGCGTCGTGGTAAATATCGAATCTACGGTAGAATCGATTCAAAAAGCAGTTGAAGAGGCGGAACTTATGGCCGGTTGTGAAATTTCATCCGTATATGCCGGGATCGCCGGAGGTCATATTACCGGTTTTAACAGTCGTGGAATCGTAGCAATAAAGGGTCCCGAAGTAACAAAGAATGATGTGGAACGGGTCATTGACGCCGCACGCGCCGTGGCAATTCCCATGGACCGTGAAGTCATCCACGTCATTCCCCAGGAATTTATCATCGATGATCAGGGCGGTATTCAAAATCCCGTGGGTATGTCCGGCGTAAGACTGGAAGCTAAAATTCATATTGTGACCGGTGCCGTCACGTCTGCTCATAACATTGTAAAATGCGCCAACCGATCCGGTCTTGATGTCTGCGATATCGTGCTGGAACCCCTTGCTTCGGGTGAAGCCGTGCTGACCAATGAGGAAAAAGATGTGGGCACGGCGCTTCTGGACCTTGGCGGCGGAACGAGCGACCTGGCAATCTTTTTCGGAAAAAACATCAAACATACGTTTGTTCTGTCACTGGGGGGGAACAACCTGACAAATGATATCAGTATCGGTCTCCGCGCATCGCAGGCCGAAGCTGAAAAGATCAAAATAAAATACGGTACCTGTGTTGCCCGGGATATCAGCAATCAAGAAACCATTGAAGTTCCCGGAATGGGGGGGCGCAAGCCAAGAAAACTTCCCAGGCAGATACTGGGAGAAATATTAGAACCCCGTATGGAAGAGATCTTCACCTTAATAAAAAGGGAAATCTTCCGGGCCGGGATGGACAACGTCATCACATCCGGCCTGGTTCTCACCGGTGGATCATCCCTGTTGCATGGTATTACGGATATTGCAGAATCGATTTTTGATGTTCCAAGCCGGCTCGGTAAACCCCGGGGAATCAGGGGCCTTATCGATGTGGTCAACAATCCCATGTATGCCACGGGTGTCGGACTCGTCCTCTACGGAGCAAAACATCAACCCGAAAAGAAATTCAGGATTCGTGACTCAAACATTTTTCACCGGGTCATGACCCGGATGAAACGGTGGTTTAAGGATGTAATTTAATTTTTTTTAACAGGAGGTGGGGAAAATGACGTTTACTTTGGTAGAAACTGAAAGTTGTGCAAAAATTGTTGTCATTGGTGTTGGAGGAGCCGGTGGAAATGCGATTAACAATATGATCGATTCCAAGCTCCAGGGGGTAAAATTTATCGCCGCCAACACAGATTCACAGGCGCTTGAGATCTCAAAGGCATCCATAAGGATGCAGATTGGAGAAAAGTTGACACAGGGACTCGGCGCCGGCGCTGATCCCCAAATCGGAAGGGAAGCCGCACTTGAAAATTCCGAGGCCATCAAAAGTACCCTAGAGGGAAGCCATATGGTATTCATTACCGCAGGATTCGGCGGGGGGACCGGTACCGGAGCCGCACCGGTTATCGCTGAACTTTGCAAAGATATTGATGCCCTTACCGTTGCGGTGGTGACAAAACCCTTTTCCTTTGAAGGCCAAAAAAGGGCAAAACAGGCGACCGAGGGGATTGGTTCCCTCAAAAAAGTCGCGGATACGGTGATCACCATACCCAATGACCGGCTCAGGGGACTGGCGTCAAAAAATGCCAAAATGACCGATATGTTCAAGAAAGCCGATGAGATTCTTCTCCATTCGGTCAAGGGCATTACCGATCTGATTATGATGCCGGGGCTGATCAATCTCGACTTCGCCGATGTCAGGACAACCATGTCCAAAGCCGGTATGGCCATCATGGGCATCGGGACTTCCAACGGTGAAAACCGTGCCTTGGAAGCCGCCGAACGTGCCATCTCCCATCCTTTGCTGGAAGATATCTCCATTTGCGGCGCCAAAGGGGTTTTGATAAACATAACCAGTAACAGTGATTTGACCATGGAAGAGATGACCGAAGCTTCAGAGCGGATATATAATGAAGTCGGAGAAAATGCCGATATTATCTGGGGAACCGTGATAGACGACACGTTGGGCGATGAGATGCGGGTCACCGTTATTGCCACCGGAATCGATTCAAATCCTCAATCTATAACGGAACCTGAGCTCAGAGGCAAGATTAGAGATATCACCTTTGACGACTTAAACGATGCTGTAGATTATGACGAACCCACATTTATCCGCCGGAAACAAGCGGTGGGTGAATCGAGCGGCGCCACATACAGAGGATACAAAGGGATTGTCATCGACAACAACGACCTTAATGACCTGGATGTACCGACATTTTTAAGAAAAAAGGCCGACTAGGTATTGGCAATTAATCATCAATGGCATGGAAAACCGATAAATTCCATAAAAGGCTGGCTGAATCGGAGATCGGAACCATTCGCAAACCATGGAAAGGACGGATCAAAGTTGCGCTGGTTTATCCCAACACGTATCATGTGGGAATGTCCAATCTCGGTTTTCAGTCTGTATATTATTTGCTCAATGAAATGGAGCATGTGGTATGCGAAAGGGCTTTCCTGCCGGATAATAAAAAACCGGCAGCGGAACATATTATTACCATAGAGTCCGGAAACACGATTTCCGCTTTTGATGTCATCGCTTTTTCCGTGTCGTTTGAAAATGATTTTCCCAACCTTCTGACCATTATTGAAAAAGCACGACTCCCTCTGCGATCCAATGATAGAGACCCTCCCCACCCTCTTATCATCGCGGGGGGAGTCGCTTTTTTTTTAAACCCCGAACCGGTGGCACCCTTTGTCGATTGTTTCCTGATCGGGGAAGCCGAAGCAATTCTTCCCCGGTTTTTTGATACAGCACTTCCCGAATTGCTGAATCAAGACAGAACGTCTTGTTTAAAAACCCTTGCCCGCAAGGTCTCCGGTACCTATGTTCCGGCATTTTACCATGTGACCTACCATTCAGATGGAACATTTGCCTCGTTTGAACCCAAATATGACGTGCCTGTTAAAATTGAGCGCCCATTTTTAAAAGATCTTTCCCGAACGCCCACTTGCAGCACCATAGTAACCCCGGATACCACGTTCGACCGTACATTTCTGATTGAGGTCGGAAGAGGCTGTCCCCACGGATGCCGATTTTGCAGCACGGGATTTGTTTACAGACCGCCCAGATTCAGGCCTTTTTCCCTTCTCCAAACCTGTTTGCAACATGGCATTTCCATGACCGACCAGATCGGTCTTGTGGGTGCTTGTGTTTCGGATCATCCCGAAATCAACACGCTGTGCAACCAGAAATTTGAAGAGGATATCAGAATATCCTTCAGCTCTTTTAGAGCGGACGCGCTTTCGCCGGAGCTTTTGTCCGTACTCAGGAAAAGTAAGGTCAAAACCGCCACCATCGCACCGGATGCGGGTTCCCAACGGCTGCGCAATATCATTAACAAGGGCATCTCTGAAGAAATTATCCTCAACGCTGCTGAAACCCTTGTGTCTGAAGGCATACCCAACTTAAAGCTTTATTTTATGGTGGGCCTCCCGTTGGAAACTATGGATGACGTTGAAGCGATTGTCACCCTTTGCAAACAAATAAAGCACAGATTCCTCAAATCCAGCAGGGCCAGGAAACGCATCGGAGAAATAACCGTCAGTCTGAGCAGTTTTGTTCCCAAGCCCTTTACGCCTTTTCAATGGGTGGCCATGGATGATATGGGTTCATTGAAACAAAAGATCAAAACCGTAAAACAAGGTCTTAAAAGAGTGGCAAATGTTCGGGTGCATGCGGACGTCCCCCGATGGGCTTACATACAGGCCCTGTTGGCACGGGGCGACCGGAAGGTGTCGCAAATATTATCCCTGGCCCATAAGAACCGGGGAAACTGGCCCAAAACCTTTAAAGCATCCCCCATAAACGCTGATTTTTACGTGCTTCGGGAACGGTCTTTAGACGAAGAGTTCCCCTGGGACTTTATTGATCACGGTATCAACAAGTCGTTTCTCAAACAAGAGTACCAAAGAGCTCTTCAAGGCAAAACCTCTCCGCCATGTCCTATGGAATCCTGCACCATCTGCGGATTATGCAAAGAAAATGTTAGAAACAAAGAATAATTGTTTCTAACCAAAAAATCCTACAAGAAATAATGGACTCGTTCGGACAATCGTCCTAAGATTGGCATGGTTTGAGATGACGTCGGCTATGGAAGTGAATATTTTTAATATAAAATCATTAAGGTTTTGCCAAGGAATTTTAACCAAGGAACTATTACGGAATTCACGCAATATTTTGGTTTATATTAGAAGTGGTTTCAAAACCTTCAATCAGGTTCAAAGTCAAGGCGGACTGATGGATTCAAGCGCAGGAATATATTTAATATTTCGAGTATTGAATCCCTCGGTCCAACACAGGAATTGGGCCTGAGGGGAGGTTTTGAAACCACTTCTAGGCAGCTTTCTTTGGGTTCACCTTAAAACAAGCAGGACACTTGGCAGAATACCCGCCGTTCGCACTCCTATTTAAGGCTCCGCCTTGCAATCCAAATCCTTCTGATACGGATGTTATTTCAATGATTACCTCGCATCCGCAGTCTGAACATCTGTTTTTTATTATAATTGATGATTTCTCAGGGTTATGCTTAAACATTTTTCTTAATATCTCTACCATTTGTTAAAACATCCTTAAAAAGTTAGACAGATTTTAGGATTTTCTTTTTTCTTAAGTATTACAATAGCGATTAAGCTTGAAATGAGTATGATTATAAACAGGATGGTGACGACCATGCCAAACCTTAATGTGGCCCAGCTAAATCCCACCAGAGGTAATAGGCTTACCCGGACCATCGCCCTGAGATTGGCATGTTTAGCAATGATGTCGGCCATGGGTGGTGAATATTTGTAATATAAATTCACCAAGGTTGTGCCAATGCAACTGTTAAGCAAAAAACGGTCGCGAAATTCACGCAATATTTTAACATGTGGCGCCATCAAAGAACCATAAGCCGCAGTGGCAATGAAGCATCCGCCGCCGCCACCACCACCGCTGCTGGCTGCCGCCGACGGATTATTCGCAGGGACTCCTTCTATAAGAAGTACTTCGTTGGAATTGGAACTTTCCAATCCATGGATATCAAATGCTCTTACGACAAAATAATACGTTTTAGTTTCATCCAAATCATTAATGGTACAAATAGGATCAACAGTTTCCCAATAAGGGTCTAAATAATTATAGTGTTGACTTTCCTCCCGGTAAAAAACCCGGTAACCGGCTAGATTTGGCTCATTATTTGGGGTCCATTGGAGCGTTATATCGATGGCATAGACAGGTGTTGCAAAGGTATAAAAAAGAAAAATGAAAAGGAGCAAATATTTACAGAAATTTAGTATATTTTTTTCTCGCGGTTGTTGCATACGCAAAAAGAGCTTTCACCTTTATATATATAACGGAAACTTTGAAATTAATACCTTGCATGAAAATTGTCGTTTAAAAACTCTCATTAATTTTCATGCAAGATTCAGACAATAATATCGGTTTTGCAGATCTTGTTATGGAAACATCAATTCGTTATCTTCAGCAATATGTATGCCAGCTAAAAATACTCTTTACGGATTTAAAAAGAAACGCCTAAATATATATGATATCAATAGGATAGAACTTATTAAGAATGATGACCGGATGTTGGACTTAGAAATGTAACCTTAAACGGGAGGCTTTCTATAACCTTTTGATGTTTATAAAAAAAGGTCGGTCAACCCCATATATTTTATTGCCGCTCTCATTTAAGTGGTGCATGATTTTATAGCCGTTTTTTGCAGTTCACGAAAAAAACTTACGCCCTTGCCCAAGGTCTTTGATTTAACCGGTGTAGAAAATGGATATACGTATTAAGTCTTAATTTGAAAGCACCGACCGACCCTATAACCAGAAATATTATAATCTATAGGAGCTTACTTGGGATGAAAAATAAATGTCTTGGGAAAACCAGCATATCTACATCATTGAACATCAAATTTAATTCAGATCCACTGAATGAAATTCCCTTCATTGGATAGTCATTATTTTACAAATACTTGAGTGTTTCTTCTTCTCAAGAATCCTTAGCTCGATGTATGAGATACCCTTCACATACTTGTCTGTTTTTTTAAGCAATGAGATTGAATTTATATAAATTTCAATATGTTATATTTTTATTAGATTTGGCACATCAATTGCAGATAATTGTATCAATTCATAATCGCAGCGCGAGTGAAATCAAGTATATTTTAAGATGTTCATCAAATAGAAGAATTGTTGCGCTATAGTTTTAATTAAAACCTAAATTCTGCAATCATATAACAATAACATACCTTCGAGATTAGTTATGCAGATTATAGGTTAAACATTTCCGGCACTGTCGGGAAAAACCAAAGGAGGATGTAATGAAAAGAACAATTTGTCTGGTAGTATGTGCACTGTTTATGGTTGTCATGATGTCGGGCGTCGCCTTATCCGCCGAAAAGAAAGCTATGGAACAAGACCAGGACATTATGATTACCGGAACAATCAACAATTCCAATCAGCTCGTGGACCAAGACGGACAGATTTTTAGCGTTGCCGACAACGAGCAGGGCAAGGCGCTACTCTCTCATGTGGGCATGAAAGTTCAGGTAAAGGGAACTGTACTGGAAAGCGAAGGCAAGAAACTGATCACAGTTACTGCTTATGAGATACTCAAATAACACCCGGATGTTGAATTACAAGGGAAACGTAAAGAAAAAGGGGGATGCATTTTCCCCCTTTTTCTTTTTTTAAACAAAAATTTTTTCCGGATTAAAAATCGAAGATGCCCCGGATCCCGGTTGCCAAGGCTTTGCAAGCGAAACTCAAAGGCTCACTTTGCCGGCGGGTTGCCCTCTCTCTCCGGGGTTCATTCTCCGGATAAACTGCCGCCCGTCTCGAAAACAACATAACCGACCTGCTCAGTGGTATGGCTGCGCTCGGAATCGCCGATCATATCCTCGTCTATGGAAAGGTATAAACTTTTGGTCGTGGCAAACGTCGAACCGTGTGTGTAGGCCCATCCACCATTGCCGCCGTCCATCCCCGCCATGCCGCTCAGTGCCACCTGCGGTGCCAAACCGAAGGCGGTGTCAAAGCTATAGGTATACGGCGGTGAGTCAGACACACCCTGAACCGTATCGGCGCCCACGGAGGCCTCGAACTCAACCCCACAGATCATGCCATGACCCGCTTCGAACACGATAAAGCCGATGGTCTCGTCCGCCCGGATCGTTCCAGTGTCCTCGCACACGGTCTTACCTGTGGTCACCGCCGTGGCTGACGGCGGATCAGCTTGACGGCTGCCTTGGCACCAAAATACCGACCAGCCGGCGTCGTTCTCCGTCATGACCTGACCGAGCAATACCGGGTTCTTGTAGCTCTGCCCATAGCTCTGGGACTCACCGACCCAGCTGTTGTTTTCGTCGGTGACCGTGGACAGATAGGTCTGGGCTTCGATTTTCACACCATCGATATTCCAGGCACCCTCCTCCACCACCAAGTAGCTGACGGTATCCGCCTTGACCGCTCCGCCCGAGGGGTTCTGCAGCCGAACATCGAAGCTTGTCGAAGTAACGTTGCTGACCCGCGCAACAACCGGCGTGATGTTGTTATTATAGTTGACCGAGCAGACCACGACCGGGTTGACGTAAACGTTGGCCAGGCTGACGGTCACGTAGTCGCCACCCGTATTCACCATATCAAATTCCAGCTGCGCCGTTTTATGCATTGGGGTTGTTTCAATATACACCTCATTTGAATCACCGCTCTCGAACTTTTTGGTATTGAATGCTCTTGTGACAAAATAATACGTCTTGGTTTTATCCAGATCATGAATGGTGCAGGTGGTACTGGTGCCTTCCCAGGATGGAGTTGTGTAATTATAGGATTGCCCCGCCTCTCGACAAAAAACTCTGTAGCCGGCTAAGTCGGGTTCAGTATTTGGATGCCATTGCAAAGTAACATCCATTGCATGGCCTGATGTTGCTAAGCAACAAAAAAGAAAAATGAAAAGGAGGTAATATTTGCTGGCAGTGAATATATTTTTATTTCGCGGTTGTTGCATATCCAAAACGACCTTTCATCTTTAAAAAGTTCTCTCAAAAATATTGAATTTATGGATTTCAATTTTGCTGATCGTGCTTCAAGGAAGGAAGATTTTTAACTGTGAGGAGATGCTAAGCTTCTATTCTAAAGCGGATACAATGTCAAGGGCAGATTATGCTTTTGTTTTAATGGAATTGGAGAAAACAATTATATCAAAAGATTACGAAACATCATCGGGTCATTTTTGTATATTTCAATGGACTTTTTATATCCCAGTCGCTCGACAATTTTTATTCCTTTTCTCAAGTGCCGGTATTTTTTAAATTCGCTTTTGGTTTCAATATCCGATCGGACAAAAGATTCGGGCAGATGATGAATATGTTTTTCAATGATTGACGGCAATAGCGCGTGAACCAGTCCTCCTACAATCGCTTCTTCAACTGAAATCCAGTCTTCAACGATGGGTTCCACTTCCCTTACCGTTTTAGCTGCACTTTTTTCTATTTCATTTTTAATCGCTTTTTCAGTATACCGTCTCAAGGCGATATGGAGTGTTTCCTCCACAGGAGTCATTAAAGCCGTAAACGGATTTTTTGCACTATTTTGCCAAATCGTATAGCAATCCCTAATAAATTCAAACGATCCTTTTTCGTTCAGATGTACATAACTGGAATAGGAACCCACTTCACCCGTAAAAACCTTGCCGGTCAGTTCGATGGAGACTTGTTTTTGAGCATCGCTTGAAAACACATAAGTCGTTACATATTCTTTCGCCAGGTCATGAACGATAAAGACATTAATACCATTTGTTTCTGAATTTTCAGGCTTATAATCTCCCAATGTATGGATCTTTATATAGGGGTTTTTAAATCCCGTAAGTTTCAGAAGGTCACGGATCACATCATTACAGTAGCTTTCAAATAATGATGAATATTCTTTTCTTTTCTCCGGGACATACAAAAGCCGGTGGGAAATATTTTCTATACGCCATCGAACCGGTAGGTCGTTAAGATCCGACCGAATTTTTTTAATCAACTCAGGGTGTTGATTTAAAAATTCAATATTTGCTTTGTGTAAATCCCGATCAAAAGATTGTTCAAAGTCGTTAAATACGCAAAATGGACCGTCTCTATCCTCCATATTAATCAATTCCATCAACCGCGTATAATTCTTCGTTGTATCAGACGCAGGGATTGTGTCAGGGATACAAATCAAAAAAAGGACAAAAAAAAGTGAAGTTATGGTACCTAATATTTTTCGCATAGTTGCTGAATTATTTAATCATTAAAGAAGTTGTTCTTTTGCAAAATTAACCAGGATAATTTATTGTGGAATTCGCATTGAATGCCCTGAGTATGTTATCGGCAGGGAAAAAGATTTCTGAACATAAAAATGTGGAAATCGGAAAAAAAGGACTATCGAAAATTATCGTGAAATATGGGGTCTAGAAGCCATCTCAAAAATAGGATTTTGGCTCAAGGTCAAGGCGGGACCGAGTTTAAACCCGCCCCGAAAACATCACTGGATCTCCGACAGGCATACTCAAGTATGTCGAGGACTTGAAACCAGAGCCTAACACAGAGATTGGGGAAAAAGACTTTTTTGAGATAGCTTCTGAATAGATGGGAATATGAGGATGATTTTCAGGTTGTCACGGCCACAGGATTATCAGACAACCGTCTTATTTTTTTCTGAAATCGGTAAGTTTAAGATTATATTTTTTTACAAGTTCATACATATCCGCCCGGTATTTCCCGGCCAGTTTAGCCGCCTTGCTGACATTGCCCCGTGTCAGCTCAAAAAGTTGAATAAGGTAGTTTTTTTCAAAACTCTCTTTGGCATATTTAAACGATTTTAAACCTTCGGGACTGATATTCTGGGTTTGAAGGATGAGATCTTCCGTAATGACATTACGGTTTGTCATGGCCACTGCGCACTCAATGGTATTTTCAAGTTCCCTTATATTGCCGGGCCAAGGGTAAGAAATGAGTTTTTGCATGGCATCTTTGGAAAACTCTTCAATCTCTTTCCCCATTTCCCTGGAAATTCTTTGTAAAAAAAACCTGGAAAGAATCGGAATGTCCTCTTTTCTTTCACTGAGCGGGGGAAGCTTTATTGGAATCACATGAATACGATAAAAAAGATCCTCTCTGAAGTTGCCTTTTTCTATCTCTTGCTCAAGATTTTTGTTTGACGCTGCAATGATTCTGGAATCCACTTTTATGGTTTGTCTCCCTCCGACCGGGTAAAACTCCTTTTCCTCCAGAGCCCTTAGCATTTTAACCTGCATGGAAGAGTGCATTTCGGATATTTCGTCCAGAAAGAACGTGCCGAAATCGGCTTGGACAAAAAGCCCTTTTTTACTACTGTCCGCTCCGGTAAAAGCGCCCTTTTCATAACCGAACAGTTCGCTTTCCATAAGATTTTCCGGTATGGCCGAACAGTTAACGGCAATAAAAGGGCCGTCTTTTCTGTTGCTTGCAAGGTGCAGGCTTTTCGCTATCAATTCCTTTCCGGTACCGCTTTCTCCCTCGATATACACATTGGAATCGGTTGCGGCAGCCTGTGCAACCTGAGCGAGAACTTTTTTAATCTTGTCACTATTGCCGATAATATTATCAAATCCGTATTTTTGTTTGACCAGTCCCCGCAACCGTTTGACTTCTTTTGAAAGTCTGCTCTTTTCCAGACAGTTGTTTATTTGCTGGAGCAGTTCATGTCCGTCGAACGGTTTGGTTAAATAGCTGTATGCCCCTTTTTTCATGGCATGGACGGCGCTTTTTATGGTTCCGTGAGCCGTGAGAATGATAACAGGAATATGTGGGTTTATATGATGTATACTTTCCATCAATTGGATACCGTCTTGACCGTTAAGTTTCAGATCGATCAACGCCAGATCAAACGGCTCTTTTTCAGCCAGTTTCAGGGCCGCTTCGGCGCCGGTTACCGATGTAACATAATATCCGCCGGATACAAGCCTCATCCGAATCACTTGAAGAATGTTCCGGTCATCATCGACAACCAATATTTTTTCTTTTCGTTCGTGCATATCCCTACTGTCCATTTTCAGGGAGAATCTTTCTTTTTTTTTCTTCAATACCCAGATCGATCTCTTTCAACCGTTTTATCTGATTGGTTAAATCTCTATTTTTTTTGTCTTCCGCTTTGATTTTATTTTTCAGCAAGTTTATTTCTTTGTTTTTTTTGTCAATCTCTTTTTCCATTTTAATGGAATTGTCCAAAATGTGTTTCCAGATTTTTGCCTGGTTTATGAAAACAGATTCCGGATATTCTCTGATGAGCGTTTTAAAAAGGTTTATCGATGTTTCGTAATTCGCATCCGGGTTTTTTGGAAAGGCGTATGCCATACCCATAACATAAAGCGCCTGGTCACCCCGTGTATCCGGAAAAAGTTCATATATTTCTCTCCAATAGACCACCAGCTTCGAAAAATCGCTGGTGTCGGAAGAGGATTCCGCCCGTAATAAAAACTTTTCCTCTTGACCGGGTTTATGCAAAAGAGTACATCCGGCGCCAACAAGCGAAAGACTTAACCAGCAGGCAATGCAAAGAAAAACGTGCTGCCTTTGCCGAGAGTGCTTTCTACCCATATCTTTCCTCCGTGAGCCGCAATCACATGTTTAGCGATGGAAAGGCCGAGTCCCGTACCTCTAACCGTCTCTTTTCCACCTTCTATTCTCTTGAATTTACTGAATATATTTTCCAGATTTTCTTTTTGAATCCCGCAGCCTGTATCCGAAATCGACACTTGGATCTCCTGGATATCGTGAACTTTTAATAGGACCTCAACCGTAACAGATCCCTGTTCATCGGTGAACTTTAAAGCATTTCCGATTAAATTGTCAAGCAGCTGGCCGATCCTTTCAGAATCCATCCGGATATCCGGGAGATTTTTCTGGTGTTTTAACTTAAGAACTATCTTTTTTCGCTTTGCAATGGGGGCCAGTTTCAACAGGCACTTTCGTATTGACGGGATCAGGCTGGACCGACTGAAATTGTACTCCATCATTTTTGCTTCCATGCGGGATAGATCAAGAATTCTGTTGACCGAAACAATCAATCGTTCGCATTCTTCTTTGACAATTTTTAAAAGCTCCTGCCGGCTCTTAGGTTTTTCGGCAAAGGCCCCCTCGATCAATAATCCCGAAGCTTCCCTAATGGCTGTCAGGGGTGTACGAAGTTCATGGGACACATGGCTGATAAAATCTTCCTTTAATTCATCAAGTTCTCTGAGTCTGTCACACATTATGTTGAAATCATTGGCTAATTCCTTAATCTCTGGGGGTGAGCCGATGCCGGATATCTTTTCAAATTTACCCTTGGCAATATCCTTTGTTTTTTTCTGTAACAAAAGTATGGAGCGGTTAATGAGCCGGGTATTGAAAAATGAGATCAAAATTCCGAAAAAAATGGAAAGCCCTGCAGCAATGCATGTAATTATGAGAACATTGTAACTGATCTGGCTGGAAATTTTTATTTTTTCATCTCTGTCGGATCTTGCCGTCCAGTTGATATCCTTAAAATTTTTATTGATCTCTTCTAAAATTTTTTCTTTTTGAGTCTGATATTTCCCATAGGGATACTTCTGTCCCTTTTTAATGTTCTCAATTTCTAAAGTGAAGATGGAAAAATATTCATCGAAAAGCTCACATGTTTCTGAAAACGTTTTGTTTTTTTCAGCACCGGCCATCAGCAGACCCAATTGTTGTATGTCATTATTAAAGTCGTTTTTGATTCGGAGAAAATGTTGGTAAAAATCATTGTCTTTGGAAATAAGATACTTTTTTTCAAAACTGACCATGGAAAACATATTGTTTGAAAGACGTTCGGTCAAACGAACCGTCTGACCGTCAATGGATGAAGCCGCACGAGTCAGTTGCGTTAACTGGTTAAGCTTAAGGGTCACAAAAATGACCAGAAACAACACCAGCATCATGATGGTCAGATATCCGAACGTTAATCTTTTGAAAATTGTAAATTCCATGGTGATATAAAATTAAATTCCTTGGCGATATAAAATAGGAAGGATAATAAAGGAATACGGTTTGTGTGTCAAAATAAAAAATTACCCATCAAAGGGATTTACCGCCTGCGCCTCATAATTTTTAACCTATAGAAATAATTTTAAAAAAACCCGGGGCGTTTATCTATACAGAAAAATTAGACTCAAAGCCGGCCAATAGGTAATGACAAGGACTGCCGCAAACAGCACGATCATAAACGGTATGGCGGCCTGATAGAGTTCGGTAACCGGTTTGTTGAAACGGTAACTGGCGATAAACAAATTCATGCCCACCGGCGGCGTGAAATAGCCGATCTGCATATTGGCCAGAAAAATGATGCCCAGATGAACCGGATCGATGCCGTAATTGACCGCCACGGGAAGTATGATGGGAATCATAATGACCAGGGCCGAAAAGATATCCAGAATGGCGCCGAGTACCAGCAACAAAAGGTTCAGGAGAATCAGAAAGACGAGTTTACTGGTAACGCGGGCTTGAATCAGATGAAACAAATGCATAGGCACTTCGGCGTCTATCAAAAAATTTGTAGATGCCAGCGCCACGCCCAGAATAAGCAAAATTCCGCCGACCATCACCATGGACTCCCTCATTATGGCCGGAAGTTGAGCCAGTTTAATCTCTTTGTAAATAAAAACCTCAACCACCAATACATACATGGCCGTGGCCGCTGCAGCTTCGGAAATGGCAAAAAAACCTCCATAAATACCCCCCAGCACAAAAAACGGCAACGGGATTTCCCATATGATATCTCGCAGGGCGGCAATGGCTTCCCGGGCCGAGAATGATTGATATGGAACGGGATTGCGACGGTTTTCCCATAAGCTCCAGAATGACAGCACCAGTATCATAAGAAGCGCCGGGAGAATTCCGGCCAGAAACAGATCATTGATGGCAACGTTTTTGCCGATGTTCATTTGCTGAGCAATGATACCGTAGAGAATGAGCGGAAGAGAGGGGGGTAATAACAGCCCCAGACTGCCTGAAGATGTCACCAGACCGATACTGAATTTGTCTCGGTATCCGGCTTCGATTAATGCCGGATAAAGGAGCGCGCCAAGGGCAACGATGGTTACCCCCGAGGCACCGGTAAAAGCGGTAAAAAACGCACATGCCACAAAGGCCACAATGGCCAGACCGCCCGGCATCCATCCGAGAAACGCCCGGGTAAACCGGACCAGGCGGTGAGACGTCTGGCTTTCTCCCAGTACATAGCCGGCAAAGGTAAACAGCGGCAACGCAAGCAAAATCGGCGTATCCGCGATTCGATAAATCTCAATGGCAATTACCGACAGGTTTACATCCAGGTAATGAAAACCGAGCATCGCAACCGCCAGAATAATGGCAAAAAGCGGCGTACCCAGAACAGCGAGAAAAATCAGTATCAGGGCTAAAATATACGGGATCACGATCGGGTTTCAACGATTTTTTTTAAATTCATAAACGACAACAAGAAATAGCGAAGCGCTATTACCGTAAAGGCAAAAGGAATGATCGCCTCGCACAACCAGGACGGCACATTTGCAAAGGCCATGCCGCCGTCTGAAAACTCCATCTGAACGAACAACAGACTGTAATAGGCCGCGATCGTACAAATCGATGCGGTAAACAGTTTAATCAAAACGTCAGCATAGATTTTGGCATGTTCCGGCATATAACGAGCCAGTATGTCAATGGTGATGTGGTTGTCGTGGCGGCTTGCCACCATGGCCCCGATAAGGCCGACCCACAGCACCAGAATGCGAACCATGACATCACTCCAGACAATGCCGGCTTCGAACAGATTTCGCAGAAAAATTTGTGTCACGGCCATGCCGATCATAAGCAGGAGCAATCCCACCAGGATAGCGTCTTCCAGCCGGTGCAGGGTTATTTGAATCCGCTTTGCAAAAGACATATCTTTATGTTTATTCATGGGTATCGAGTTACTTTGAACGATAATCTTTAAGAAGAGTTTCCAGAGTATCCACCATGTCCTGAGATAATTTACCGGCGTTCACCAGCCGCTTGGGCACTGTCCCGGCGTCATCATACCATTTTCTCAGCGCTTCACCGGAGGGTTTGATAAATTCAATCCCCTGCTTACGTAACACTTCCAGGGCGTTAACGTTGTCTTCGCGGTTTAACCGGTCCAGTTCTCGGAATTTAAGGCCCATTATTTCGCGAAATCTTTGTTGATCATCCGGCGATATTTTTGCAAATGCCTTGC